>NZ_JBWXUE010000004.1:340145-348786 GCF_057158765.1 Kitasatospora sp. NEAU-69 | reverse complement strand
GACGTCACGCTGCTCGAAAGGGTCCTCAGTGGACTTCGCAAGCTCTAGCCCCGCGGCCACCCGCGCCACCACCTCCGCGAAGATCGTCGTCGCCGGCGGCTTCGGCGTGGGCAAGACCACCCTCGTCGGCGCCGTCTCCGAGATCAACCCGCTGCGCACCGAAGCCGTCATGACCTCGGCCTCCGCCGGCATCGACGACCTCACCCACACCGCCGGCAAGACCACCACCACGGTCGCCATGGACTTCGGCCGAATCACCCTCGACGAAGACCTCATCCTCTACCTCTTCGGCACCCCCGGCCAGGACCGCTTCTGGTTCATGTGGGACGACCTCGTCCGCGGCGCCATCGGCGCCGTCGTCCTCGTCGACACCCGCCGCCTCGCCGACTGCTTCCCCGCCCTCGACTACTTCGAGAACAGCGGGCTCCCCTTCGTCGTCGCCCTCAACGGCTTCGACGGACACCAGCCCCACACCCCCGACGAAGTCCGCGAAGCACTCCAACTCGGACCCGACACCCCCATCATCACCCTCGACGCCCGCCGACGAGACAGCGCCAAAAGCGCCCTCATCACCCTCGTCGAACACGCCCTCCTCGCCCGCCTGCGCTGATCGGGCGGCCGCGTCGACGCCGCTCGCCAGGGTCGGCCGAGCGTTGGGGACCCCGCGGTCCGGGGTCCCCACGGCGCGTCAGCTCTCGGGCCGCAGGCCCGACTTGATCAGGACGTACGTGTAGGCGTCCTCCAGGGCCCGCCAGGAGGCGGCGATCACGTTGTCCGCCACCCCGACGGTGGACCAGGTGGTGCTGCCGTCGGAGGACTCCACCAGCACCCGGGTGCGCGAGCCGGTGCCGTGCTGGCCCTCCAGGATGCGGACCTTGTAGTCGACCAGCTCCAGCTTGGCCAGCTGCGGGTAGATCTGCTCCAGCGCGGTGCGCAGCGCCTTGTCCAGCGCGTCCACCGGGCCGTTGCCCTCGCCGGTGGCGATCATCCGCTCGCCCTTGGCCCAGAGCTTGACGGTCGCCTCGTTGCCCGCGCTGCCGTCCGCCTGCTGCTCGCTGATGGTCCGCCAGGACTCCAGCGTGAAGAAGCGGCTGCGGGTGCCGTGCACCTCGTCGCGGAGCAGCAGTTCGAAGGAGGCGTCGGCGGCCTCGTACGTGTAGCCGAGGTTCTCCTGCTCCTTGACCTTGGCGACCACCCGGCCGACCAGGTCGCGGTCGGTGGAGAGGTCGTAGCCGAGCTCCTTGCCCTTGAGCTCGACCGACGCGCGCCCGGCCATGTCGGAGACCAGCATCCGCATCGTGTTGCCGACCCGCTCGGGGTCGATGTGCTGGTACAGGTCCGGGTCGACCTTGATCGCGGAGGCGTGCAGACCGGCCTTGTGCGCGAACGCGGAGACCCCGACGTAGGGCTGGTGCGTGGACGGGGTCAGGTTGACCACCTCGGCGACGGCGTGCGAGATCCGGGTCATCTCGGCCAGCTTGCCGGCCGGCAGCACCCGCTGGTCGTACTTGATCTCCAGCGCGCCGACCACCGGGAACAGGTTCGCGTTGCCGACCCGCTCGCCGTAGCCGTTCGCGGTGCACTGCACGTGCGTCGCGCCGGCGTCAACGGCGGCGAGCGTGTTCGCCACGGCGCATCCGGTGTCGTCCTGGGCGTGAATGCCGAGCCGCGCGCCGATGCTCTGCTTCACGTCGGCGACGATCTCGCGCACGCCCGCGGGCAGCATCCCGCCGTTGGTGTCGCAGAGCACCACGACGTCGGCGCCGGCCTCGTGCGCGGCCCGGACCACGGAGAGTGCGTAGTCGCGGTTGGCCTTGTAGCCGTCGAAGAAGTGCTCGCAGTCGATGAAGACCCGGCGGTCGCACGAGCGCAGGTACGCCACGCTGTCCCGGACCATCTCCAGGTTCTCTTCCAGCGTGGTGCGCAGCGCCAACTCGACGTGCCGGTCGTGCGACTTGGCGACCAGCGTGATCACCGGCGCGCCTGAGGAGACCAGCGCGGCCAGCTGCGGATCCTGCGCCGCGCTGCCGCCGGCCCGGCGGGTGGCGCCGAACGCGACCAGCTGCGCGTGCCGCAGGTCCAGCTCGGCGGCCGCCCGCGCGAAGAACTCGGTGTCGCGCGGGTTCGCACCGGGCCAGCCGCCCTCGATGAACCCGACCCCGAAGTCGTCCAGGTGCCGTGCGATGGTCAGCTTGTCGGCCACCGTGAGGTTGATCCCCTCGCGCTGGGCGCCGTCGCGCAGCGTGGTGTCGAAAACGTGGAAGCTGTCGTCGGGATGACGTGTACTGCCGTCGGTCATGGCCCTGGGTTCTCCGTTTCGGGGAGCGGCTGCTGTTGCCGGGTCGTGTCCCCCGGCTCCACTGTCCACCATCCCGCGCGCCACCCGGAATCCGCTCGACGCCTCGTAGGGGTCGTCGGAGGTCCGGATCCTGTCCGGTCGGTTCAGGGTGGGCCGACCGGACAAAAACAAAAGACCCCTCGCGGGTGCGAGAGGTCTGCGCGCGGGTCTTGAGACACGGTGGTCGTCCCGCGGGGATCACTGCGGAACGGTCACTGCGGACCGGCGCGCCTGCTGCTAATCATGAGCGCGAGCGAGGACACGTCGGAGAGTCTGGCACAGGTTCCGAGGAGCGGGCGGGACGTCTCGGGATGCGGGACGGTGTGTCAGAAGAGGTCGCCGGTGTCGAGCGCGAAGGAGAAGGGAGCCGGGAGGTCGAGCGGGTCGCCGACCCTGACCGTGTGGGTGTTCTGGTAGTCGCCGCCTTCGGGCGCGCTGTACAGGATCACTTTGTCGGCCTTGCGGTCCACCAGGAGGTACAGCGGAATGTCCGCGGCGGCGTAGCCCCTGCGCTTCTCCTCGCGGTCCTTCCCCGGACGGAGCGAGGTGACTTCCAGGACGAGCAGGACGTCCTCCGGCTTCCACCAGGACTCCGCGTCGCGGAAGGCATCCCGCCGGGCGAAGGTGGCGTCCGGGATGTAGCGCCCGTCCGGAACGATCAAACCCTTCCCAGGGGCGAAGTCGATCTCGCGAAGCCCCTGCGTGAACACCTGTCGCACAATCCGTCCGATGACGGTCTCATGCCCGCCGTCCGGTGGTGGCGTCACGACGATCTTCCCCTCGATGAGCTCGGCCTTGAAACCCTCAGGGGTCTCCAGCGCCAGAAAGGCTTCCAGCAGGTCGTCGCCGTCGTCTTCGATCTCGACGAAGTCGTGCGTCAGCGCAGACATGGCCCCTCCTTCCGGTCCACACAGCTCAACGAGCGGAACACTTCGAGGTTACCCACCCGGGTGCCCCACCGCTGTGGGGCACCCGGGGTCGTGCGGGGGTCAGACGATCGGGTGCAGCCAGCCGTGGGTGTCCGCGACGGTGCCGCCCTGGATGCCGAGCAGGGTCTCGCGCAGGCGCATGGTGACCGGGCCGGGCTCGCCCTTGCCGACGGTCCAGTCGGCGCGGGCGGACTTGACCGAGCCGACCGGGGTGATCACGGCGGCGGTGCCGCAGGCGAAGACCTCGGTGAGGGTGCCGTCGGCGTTGGCCTGCTTCCACTCGTCGGTGGAGATCTTGCGCTCCTCGGTGGCGTAGCCGAGGTCGCCGGCCATGGTGAGCAGCGAGTCGCGGGTGATGCCGGGCAGCAGCGCGCCGGAGAGGGCCGGGGTGACGATCTTCGCGTTCTCTCCCTCGCCGAAGACGAAGTAGAGGTTCATGCCCCCCATCTCCTCGATCCACTTGTGCTCGGCCGCGTCCAGCCAGACCACCTGGTCGCAGCCCTTCGCGGCGGCCTGGGCCTGGGCGACCAGCGAGGCCGCGTAGTTGCCCGCGCACTTGGCGGCGCCGGTGCCGCCGGGAGCCGCCCGGACGTACTCCTCGGAGAGCCAGACCGAGACCGGCTTCACGCCGCCGGGGAAGTACGCGCCGGCCGGCGAGGCGATGATCATGAAGAGGTACTCGTTGGCCGGGCGCACGCCCAGGCCGACCTCGGTCGCGAACATGAACGGGCGCAGGTACAGGCTCTGCTCGGCCTGGTTCGGCACCCAGTCCTGGTCCTGCTGGACGAGCAGCTCGACGGCCTCGACGAACGCCTCGGTGGGCAGCTCGGGCATCGCCAGGCGGCGGGCCGAGGCCTGGAAGCGGGCGGCGTTGGCCTCGGGGCGGAAGGTGGCGATGGCGCCGTCGGGCTGGCGGTACGCCTTGAGGCCCTCGAAGATCGACTGCCCGTAGTGCAGCGTCATGTTCGCCGGGTCCATCTCCAGCGGCGCGTACGGCGTGAGCTGGGCGTCGTGCCAGCCGCGGCCCTCGGTCCAGCGGATGGTGATCATGTGGTCGGTGAAGATCCGGCCGAATCCGGGGTTCGCCAGCCGCGCTTCGCGCTCCGCCGCGGGCAGCGGGTGCGCGGAGGGCTTGAGCTCGAACGTGATGGGCGCCTGGGTGGGCGTGGTCATGGCTTCAGTCCTTCACCGTGGGGTTGGTCAGGGCCGCAACCGCCATCGGGGGAAGAACGCATGACGGCACGGCCCACTGTTGATAGTCGCATCTCAGGGGCCGTGCCGAACAGCTGTGGGTTTTCTCCTCCGCTGGGAGGACCGGCGGAGTACCTACGGAGTTCCTGTCAGCCGGCCCGTCAGCCGGATACTCGGGCGGCGAGCGCGTCGCCGACCTGCGAGGTGCTGCGGGTCCCGGCACCGCGCTCCGCCAGGTCGGCGGCGACGGCCGTCTCCACCTTGGCCGCGGCGTCCGCGAAGCCGAGGTGGTCGAGCAGCATGGCGACCGACAGCACGGTGGCGGTCGGGTCGGCCTTGCCCTGGCCGGCGATGTCCGGGGCCGAGCCGTGCACCGGCTCGAACATCGAGGGGAACTCGCCGGAGGGGTTGATGTTGCCGCTCGCGGCCAGGCCGATGCCGCCGGTGACGGCCGCGGCCAGGTCGGTCAGGATGTCGCCGAACAGGTTGTCGGTGACGATCACGTCGAACCGCTCGGGCTGGGTGACGAAGAAGATCGTCGCCGCGTCCACGTGCAGGTAGTCGGTGCTGACCTCGGGGAACTCCTGGCCGACCTGCTGGAAGATCCGGGTCCACAGGTGGCCGGCGTGCACCAGCACGTTGTTCTTGTGCACCAGCGTGAGCTTCTTGCGCGGGCGGGCGGCGGCGCGGCGGTACGCGTCGCGGACCACCCGCTCGATGCCGAACGCGGTGTTCAGGCTGACCTCGGTGGCCACCTCGTGCTCGGTACCGGTGCGCAGCGAGCCGCCGTTGCCGACGTACGGACCCTCGGTGCCCTCGCGGACCACGACGAAGTCGATGGTCGGCTCACCGGCGAGCGGGGACCGCACGCCCGGGAAGAGCTTGCCCGGCCGCAGGTTGATGTGGTGGTCGAAGGCGAACCGCAGCTTCAGCAGCAGCCCGCGCTCCAGCACCCCGGACGGCACCGACGGGTCGCCGATCGCGCCGAGCAGGATCGCGTCGTGCGTCTTCAGCTCCGCGAGCACCTCGTCGGGCAGCGTCTCGCCGCTCGCGTGGTAGCGGCGGGCGCCGAGGTCGTACTCGGTCGTCTCCACCTTGACATCGGCGGGGAGGGCGGCGGCAAGCACCTTGAGGCCCTCGGCCACGACTTCCTGGCCGATGCCGTCACCGGGGATCACTGCGAGACGAAGGCTGCGAGACATGGTGGGAACGGTACTCCGGGGTCTCGATGGCTGACACCTGCCGTCCAGCATGCGGACGTCAGTGGAGCTTGACGTCGATCGGGAACGGGTGGTCGACCTTCAGACGGTCATGGAAGATACCGGTGGGGACGTAACTGTTGGCAACAGGGTCACGCTCGTAGGTGTAGACGACCGGACTGCCTTCGTTGCTCTCGACGCGCCAGAAGTACCGGATCCCGGCGGCAGCGTACTTTCGGGGCTTGACCTCACGGTCGCGCTCCTTCGACTCCTCTGAGACGACCTCCACAGCGAGCAGGATGTCCTCCGCCGCAAAGGAGGTTTGCGCGTAGCTGATCCGCGCCTCGGCTCGGACGATCACCAGGTCTGGCTCCGGCCGGTTCTTCCGGCCCAGGACGACGCTGATCTCCCGCCAGACCTCCCAGCCCTCCGGTACCGCACTCAGCAGCCCGTTCTCCAACAAACGCATGGTGAGCACGTGAAAGATGGTCTGCGGACTCACGAAGACCAGGCTCCCGTCGATCAGCTCCGTGTGCGGAGGCAGCTCGGGGAGCCGGTCCAGATCCTCGGCCGTCCAGCCCTCGACCGGCGGCCGGAGCCAGTCCGGGAACGGTTCGACGCTCATCGTTACTCCCATGCGAGAGAGCCTGGCGGTCCACCTCAGGCTACCCGGCGGGTTCCGCTACCGAATCACCCGAACGAGCCCTGCGGTGCCCTCGGGCTTGACGTCTGAGGGCACCGCAAGGGTCAGCCCGCCGCCGGCAGGTCGAGCAGTTGGGCGCGGCGGCCGTCGTCGTTGAGGTGGTGGACCAGCAGCAGGCGGGCTGCGGCCGGGGTGGCGCGGCGGACCTCCAGGGTCGTGCCGGGGGTCTCGGGGGCCAGGATCACGGTCGGGGCGGCGGCGCCGGTGTGGATGCCCAGCGCGCGGATGTCGAGGTCGGGGTGCAGGGCGTCCAGTTCCAGGGTGGGCCGGGTGCCGGCCAGGCCGATCGAGTTCAGGGCGTGCGCGGGGTCGGGCTTGGCTCCGGCGAAGCCGGTCCAGAGGGCGTAGCGGAGGCGGCCGCCGGACTTGCGCAGGCCGGGGAGGGCGGCGAGCCGGACCGGCAGCACCACGGTGTCGCTGTCCAGCAGGTCGGTGTCGGTGTCGCCCCAGCGGGCGTTCAGCGGCTGGACGTCCAGTTCCTTGCCGGTCGCCGCGTCGAGGGTGCGGGCCACCAGGACGTCGGTGCCGGGCAGCCGCTCGGCGGTGACCAGCACGTCGGTCACGCCGTCGCCGTCGGTGTCCAGCGAGGCGCGCACCGCGGTCAGGCCGACCGGCGTGGCGGCGGGCGCCCAGCCGGTGGCGGCCAGGTAGAGCATGCCCGAGCTGAGCGGATCGCCGGGCGCGGTCGGTGCGTCGGTGGCGGCGCCGACCGCGCGCAGGTCGGCCGCGCGCTCGGCGGGGCGGTCCACGCACGGGGTGTCGATGTGCTTGGCGGCCTGCTGTTCCGGATGCTCGAACGGGTTCTGGGTCGGTGCGCCGCTCCCGCAGTCGGGCCACCGGGCGCCCTCGCCGCCGAGTGCGAACGCGCTGACCAGCGAGGCCGGGCCGGTACTGGTCAGCGCCGGGGTGCCGCTGAGCGTGACCGCGGTGGCGACGGCGTGCTCGCCGGACGCACCGCGGTCCGCGACCAGCGGGTAGCCGGACGCGGCCACCGCCGCCGTCAGGTCGGAGGCCGCGCGCGGCGCCGCGAAGAGCGGCACCCGCAGCACCGGCGCACCCGGCGCGGCGGGGGTGAGCACCAGGCGCCCGGAGAGCTCGCCACGGAAGGCACGCGGGTGACCGGCCTGGGTGAGCACCAGGCTCGGGTCGGCTGTCCGGTCCAGCCGTCCCGGCGCCCGCAGCGTGACCCGCACCCGGGCACTGCCACCGGCCGGCACCGCCACCCGGTCCGGCGTCAGCTCGAAACGGGCGCCAGGCAGCTCGGTCGAGGACTGGTAGCCGGTGGTGTACTCGACCGGCGCCGCGGAGAGGTTGCGCAGCTCGACCTCACGGCTCAGCTCCACCGGACCGGTGACCGGCACCGGACCGAACGAGACCCCCACCTGGCCCTCGCCACCGGCCGCGTACGCGACCGCCGGGGTGGCCGCCGCGAGGTCGGCCCGGACCCGCCCGGCGCCGGCCCGCTCCGGGCCGTAGACCGGACCGGACTGCCCGTCGGCCGCCCAGGTGTCCCCCGCCGTGTTCATCAGCGCGGCCTTGACCTGCTCGACCGTCCAGTCCGGATGCGCGGCGCGGACCAGCGCGGCGATGCCGGCGACGTGCGGGGCGGCCATCGACGTCCCGTCGTCGCGGGTGCCCTCGGTGCCGGTACCGGCCTTCGCCGACCAGATCGTCTCGCCGGGAGCCGCCAGGTCGGGCTTGACCACGCCGGCCACGCCGATCCCGCGCGAGCTGAAGCCGGTCAACCGGTCCACCCGTTCGGGCTGCTCCTGCGGGACGGCGCCGTGCAGCGTGTTGCCGACCGCGGCCAGCTGGAGCCGGACCTCGCCCGCCGCCAGCGCGGAGCGCAGCCGGTCGGCCTCGGCCGGTGCCAGGATCGCGGCCGGGATCCGCTCGTTGCCGGAGACCTCGCCGGTCTGCTGGCCGTCGGCCGCGAACAGCACGCCCAGCGCGCCCGCGTCGGCCGCGTGGTCGGCGCGCGGGGTGGAGCCGCAGGCCCGGACGGCGTCCTTCACCGTCCACTCCAGCAGTGCGATCCGGCCGCGCAGCCGGTCGGCGTCGGCGGGCGTGAAGGCGGCGCAGCCGTCCGCCTGGTCGACCGGCCTGGCCAGCACCCCGGAGACGTCCTGGCTGCGCCAGCCCTGGTAGCGGGCGCTCCAGTGCGCGGCGAGCGGGCCGGCCAGCGCGGGCGGCGCGAGCACCCGCACGCCGTCCTCGTCGCGGTGGGCGCCAACAAAAGAGGACACCACAAATGCCCCGGCCGCGATGCCGAGGACGCCAC
>NZ_JBWXUE010000004.1:169964-340135 GCF_057158765.1 Kitasatospora sp. NEAU-69 | reverse complement strand
AGGGGGAGGAGCGAGAACACGCGAGCCGTCTTCGTGGGGGGGGCAGCCGACGGGGGCGCCCACCGCGAGTGCCCGGGCCGCGATGCCGGGGCTGCCGCCGATGCCGTAGACGTCGCCGTCGTTGCCGGCCGAGGCGACCACCACGGTGCCGGCCTCGGCGAGCCGGTCGACGGCGAGCGCGTCGGCGTCCTGCGGGTCGCCGAACCCGCTGCCGAGCGAGAGGTTGACCACGTCGAGGTGGTGGGAGAGGTCGCCGTCCTGGTTCGGGTCGGCGGCCAGGTCGAGGGCGTGCGCGAGCTGGTCGGTGGAGCCCTGGCAGCCGAAGATCTTGATCGCGTACAGCTTCGCGCCGGGCGCGGCGCCCGGGCCGATCCGGAAGCCGGCCGGCGCGAGGCCCGCGCGGTACGGGCCGCGGTAGGTGCTGCCGTCGGCGGCGACGCCGTAGCCGGCCGCGGTGCCGGCCACGTGCGTGCCGTGGCCGTTGCGCGCGCAGTCCAGCGGGTTCGGGTCGGGGTGCGGGACGGGCTGGTAGTCGGGCGCGGTCGGGTCGGCGTCGTAGTCGTCGCCGACCAGGTCCCGGCCGCCGACCACCTTCGGGTTCGGGAAGAGCCCCGGCGGCGCCGGCTTGGCCGGGTCGATGGCCCGGTAGGCCGCCTCGGTGCCCGGGCCGCCGAAGTCGGCGTGGGTGTAGTCGATGCCGCTGTCGATGATGCCGATGGTGACGCCCGCGCCGGTGTCGCCGGTCGGCGCGGACCAGAGCTCGGGCGCGCCGGTGAGCGGGACGGAGTGCGCGTTGGCGCGCTGCTTGAGCGAGATCGGGTGCACCGCGCGCACGCCGGGGAGCGCGGCCAGCGCCGGCAGCCGGTCGGCGGGGGCGCTGACGGCCAGGCCGGTGAAGAGCGCCTGGGTGCGGTAGAGCTGCCGGACGCCGGGGCCGAGCGCACCGGCCAGCCGGTCCAGCGCCGCGCCGGCCCGGTCGCGCTGGGCGCGACCGGCTTGCGCGGCGGCCCGGCGGACGTCCGCCGCCGAGCGCAGCTCACGCCGGGCACCGTCCGCGGCGCGCCGCCAGGCGGGCGCCGCGGCCTCGGTGTCCAGTTCGAGCAGCACCGAACGGCGGGCGGTGGCCGGTCCGGGCTCCAGGGCCCGGCCGGGGGTGGGCAGGGCGACCAGCGAGACCGGGCCGGCCAGCAGCGCTATGGCCAGGCCCAGCCGGGTGAGGCCGACACGGGTGAGGCCGGGACCGGCCGGGGCGGGGCGAGCCAGGCCGGTCGGGTGACGGTCGGGGCGGGGGCGGAGCAGTCGGGTACGCACTACCCCAGAATCACGGCTCCGCCGGGCCCCCGCCCCGAAAACCGGTGCCACGTCAGGCGGATGGCTTAATTATTCGATTCGTCAGACACGTACGACTGGTCCGACGAGATGTCAGTGACCGGTCTCGCCGCCGTTGTCGCGCCGGTCCAGCGCGCGCTGGAGTGCGGCGGCGGCGAGCGGGACGTGCGACTCGGTGCGGCGGCGCCGGCGGCGGGCGGGCTGGGCACCGGCGGCGGGGGCGTGGGACGGGTGGGCGAGCAGGTCTGCGGTGGGGGGCATACCGGGCTCCTTTGATCCAGGAAGACGGCGCGTCGGCGCACGTCGAAGGAGGCTGAGGGAGGAGGGGGTACGCCTGGCGGGGGTCGCCCGCCACGGTGCGTACGGCACGCACGGGCCGAGCGCTGGGCCGGATGTGGGGGCCGCTGGCGCCTGGCTGATCGTGTGGCACTTTCACGGTACGCCCGGGCCGGTCGGCTGTCTGCACAAGTAGTTGGATTTCCTAGTATCTGAGACGAGCCTCACTCGAACCGCGCAACGACAAAAGCCCGGGCCCACCGCGGCCCGGGCTTCCGTCGCTGGTCAGCGGGCTGACCAGCGCTCTACTGCGTTAGCTGACCAGGGGTCAGCCGAGGTCCACCGAACGGGCGAACTTCGCGCCGATCTCGACCGCGATCTCGGCCAGCACCTCCTGCGGGATCTCCGAGTCCACGGTGATCGAGGCGAGCGCGTCGTTCGTCTCACCGTCCCGGGCGACCTGCATGCCGGCGATGTTGATGCCGGCGTCGCCGAGGATCCGGCCGAGCGTGCCGACCACGCCGGGGCGGTCCTGGTACTTGAAGAACGCCATGTGGTCGGTGAGCGCGACGTCCACGTCGAAGGCGTCCACGCCGACGATCTTCTGCTGCTGCTTCGGACCGGAGAGCGTGCCGGAGATGGCGATCTCCGAGCCGGCCGCCAGCGTGCCGCGCACGGTGATCACGTTGCGGTGCTCGGGGCTCTCGCTGCTGGTGGTCAGCCGGACCTCGACGCCGCGCTCCTGCGCGAACAGCGGGGCGTTGACGTAGGACACCGTCTCGGCCACCACGTCCTCGAACACGCCCTTGAGCGCGGAGAGTTCGAGCACCTTGACGTCGTGCTGGGTGATCTCGCCACGGACCTCGACGTCGAGTCGCACCGCGACCTCGCCGGCCAGCGCGGTGAAGATCCGGCCGAGCTTCTCGGCCAGCGGCAGACCCGGCCGGACGTCCTCGGCGATCACGCCGCCCTGCACGTTGACCGCGTCCGGTACCAGCTCGCCGGCCAGCGCCAGGCGCACCGACCTGGCCACCGCGATGCCGGCCTTCTCCTGCGCCTCGTCGGTGGAGGCGCCCAGGTGCGGGGTGGCGACCACGTTGTCGAAGGTGAAGAGCGGCGAGTCGGTGCACGGCTCCTTCGCGTACACGTCCAGGCCGGCGCCGGCCACCCGGCCCTCCTTGAGCGCGCTCGCCAGCGCCGCCTCGTCCACGATGCCGCCGCGGGCCGCGTTGACGATCCGCACGCTCGGCTTCACCTTGTGCAGCGCCTCGTCGCCGATCAGGCCGATCGTCTCGGGGGTCTTGGGCAGGTGGACGGTGATGAAGTCGGAGACCTCCAGCAGCTCGTCCAGCGAGAGCAGCTTGACGCCCATCTGGGCCGCGCGGGCGGCCTGGATGTAGGGGTCGTAGGCCACGATCTTCATGCCGAAGGCGGACATCCGCTGGGCGACCAGCACGCCGATCCGGCCCAGGCCCACCACGCCGAGCGTCTTCTCGGAGAGCTCCACGCCGGTGTACTTGTTGCGCTTCCACTCGCCCTGCTTGAGCGCGGAGTTGGCGGGCGCGATGTTGCGGGCGACCGAGATCAGCAGGCCGCAGGCCAGCTCGGCGGCGGTGACGATGTTGGAGGTGGGGGCGTTGACGACCATCACGCCGGCCTTGGTGGCGGCGGCGACGTCCACGTTGTCCAGGCCGACGCCGGCGCGGGCGACCACCTTGAGCCGCTTGGCCACGGCCAGCGCCTCGGCGTCCACCTTGGTGGCCGACCGGATCAGGATCGCGTCCACGTCGGCGATCGCGGTCAGCAGCTGGTCGCGGTCACCGCCGTCGCAGTGGCGGATCTCGAAGTCGGGGCCCAGGGCGTCGACGGTGGCCGGCGACAGCTCCTCGGCGATCAGTACCACAGCGCTCTTGGAGGCCACAGCCTTGGATGTCACAGTGCTCACGACAGTTTGTCCTTACTGTCCGGGACTCCCCCGCTCCACCGACACGTGGGTGGCGTGGCCGGTCTCTAATTCACCGGCGGGCGTGGGGGGATGGTGGCATGCCGCGTAGGTAGACGCACGACGCTGTGGGCCTGACGCGCACTCGGAAGTGTATCGACGTGCAGGGGGTTTGCCTGTGCCCGCGCGGCGAAATCACCCGCACGGGACCAGACGGTGTGTACAGCGCGGGGGCGGGCCCTGGTCGGGACCCGCCCCCACACCGCACTGGCTGCGATCAACCGGACTGCGATCTACCGACTCAGGCGTCCTTGACCCAGCTCATCAGCTTGCGCAGCTCCTTGCCGGTGGTCTCGAGCAGGTGCTCGGAGTCCGCGGTCTTGTACTCGTTGTACTTCGGCAGACCGGCCTTGTACTCGGCGATCCAGGTGTTGGCGAAGGTGCCGTCCTGGATCTCGGCCAGGACCTTCTTCATCTCGGCCTTGGTGTCGGCGGTGATGATCCGCGGGCCGGTGATGTAGTCGCCCCACTCGGCGGTCTCGGAGACCGACCAGCGCATCTTCTCCAGGCCGCCCTCGTACATCAGGTCGACGATCAGCTTCAGCTCGTGCAGGCACTCGAAGTAGGCGATCTCCGGCTGGTAGCCGGCCTCGACCAGGGTCTCGAAACCGGCCTTGACCAGCGCCGCGGTGCCACCGCAGAGCACGGCCTGCTCACCGAACAGGTCGGTCTCGGTCTCCTCGGTGAAGGTGGTCTTGATGACGCCGGCCTTGGTGCCGCCGATGCCCTTGGCGTACGAGAGCGCCAGGTCGAAGCCCTTGCCGGTGGCGTCCTGCTCGACCGCCACGATGCACGGGACGCCGCGGCCCTCCTCGTACTGGCGGCGGACCAGGTGGCCCGGGCCCTTCGGGGCGACCATGCAGACGTCGACGTCCTGCGGGGGCTTGATGAAGCCGAAGCGGATGTTCAGGCCGTGGCCGAAGAAGAGCGCGTCGCCCGCCTTCAGGTGCGGCGCGATGTCCGCCTCGTACACGTCGGCCTGGATCGGGTCCGGGACCAGGATCATGATGACGTCGGCCTCGGCGGCGGCCTCGGCGGCCGTGACCACGCGCAGGCCGGCCTCCTCGGCCGCGGCGCGGGACTTCGAGCCCTCCTTCAGGCCGACTCGGACGTCCACGCCCGAGTCACGCAGCGACAGCGCGTGGGCGTGGCCCTGGCTGCCGTAGCCGATCACCGCGACCTTGCGGCCCTGGATGATGGACAGGTCGGCATCGTCTTCGTAGAACAGCTCGGCCACGGTGGGACTTCTCCTTGCGTGATTTCGCGTCGGTGCTCTGGCTACCGTACGCGGACGGGGTAGGGGGTGGGTGCGATGCGCCCAGGGAGTGAGACGCCGGGTACGGCGATGGGACTCAGGCTGAGCGGTCGAGCGCCCGCAGCGAGCGGTCGGTGATCGACCGCGCTCCGCGGCCGATCGCCACCAGGCCCGACTGCACCAGTTCCTTGATGCCGTAGGGCTCCAGCATCCGCAGCATCGCCTCCAGCTTGTCGGAGCTGCCGGTCGCCTCGATGGTCACGGCGTCCGGCGACACGTCCACGGTCTTGGCGCGGAAGAGCTGCACGATCTCGACGATCTGGGACCGGGTCTCGTTGTCGGCCCGGACCTTGACCAGGACCAGTTCCCGCTGGATCGCAGCGGACTGGTCGAGCTCGACGATCTTTATCACGTTGACGAGCTTGTTGAGCTGCTTGGTGACCTGCTCGAGCGGCAGGTCCTCGACGTTGACCACGATGGTCATCCGGGAGATGTCCGGGTGCTCGGTCGGGCCGACGGCGAGGGAGTCGATGTTGAAGCCCCGACGGGAGAAGAGCGCGGCGATGCGGGCGAGCACGCCGGGCTTGTTCTCGACCAGGACGGACAGGGTGTGCTTGGACATGTCTCTGTTTCCCAGTTCCTGAGGGGCTGTCAGTCGAGGTCGTCGCCGAAGTCGGGGCGGATGTCCCGGGCGAAGAGGATCTCGTCGTTGCTGGTGCCGGCCGCGACCATCGGCCAGACCATCGCGTCCTGGTGGACGATGAAGTCGATGACCACCGGGCGGTCGTTGATCTCCATCGCCTGCTTGATCACCGCGTCCAGGTCCTCCGGGCGCTCGCAGCGCAGGCCGACGCAGCCCATCGCCTCGGAGAGCAGCACGAAGTCGGGGATCCGGGTGCCCTGCGGCGGCGGCGCCACGCCGTCGTGCTCGGGGCCCGCGTGCAGCACGGTGTTGGAGTAGCGCTGGTTGTAGAAGAGCGTCTGCCACTGGCGGACCATGCCGAGCGAGCCGTTGTTGATGACGGCGACCTTGATCGGGATGTTGTTCAGCGCGCAGGTGACGAGTTCCTGATTGGTCATCTGGAAGCAGCCGTCGCCGTCGATCGCCCAGACCGCGCTCTCCGGCCGGCCGGCCTTGGCGCCCATCGCGGCCGGGACCGCGTAGCCCATGGTGCCCGCGCCGCCGGAGTTCAGCCAGGTGGCCGGCTTCTCGTAGTTGATGAACTGCGAGGCCCACATCTGGTGCTGGCCGACGCCCGCCGCGTAGATCGCGTCCGGGCCGACCAGCTGACCGATCCGCTCGATCACCTGCTGCGGCGACAACTCACCGGCCGGCGCGGGCTCGTAGCCCAGCGGGTAGGTCTTCTTCCACTCGTTGAGCTTGACCCACCAGTCGGCGTAGTCGCCCTTGCGGCCGGCCTCGTGCTCGGCCTGGACCGCGACGATCAGGTCCGCCAGCACCTCGCGGGCGTCGCCCACGATCGGCACGTCGGCCGGGCGGTTCTTGCCGATCTCGGCCGGGTCGATGTCCGCGTGCACGACCTTGGCGAACGGCGCGAAGCTGTCCAGGCGGCCGGTGACCCGGTCGTCGAACCGGGCGCCGAGGGTGAAGAGCAGGTCGGACTTCTGCAGCGCGGTCACCGCGGGGACGCTGCCGTGCATGCCGGGCATGCCCAGGTGCTGCGGGTGGCTGTCCGGGAACGCGCCGAGCGCCATCAGCGTGGTGACCACCGGCGCGCCGGTCAGCTCGGCCAGGATCCGCAGCTCCGTGGTCGCGTTCGCCTTGAGCACGCCGCCGCCGACGTAGAGCACCGGCTTCTTCGCGTTGACCAGCAGCTTCGCGGCCTCGCGGATCTGCTTGGCGTGCGGCTTGGTGACCGGGCGGTAGCCGGGCAGCGAGGTCTCGACCGGCCAGCGGAACGTGGTGGTGGCCTGCAGGGCGTCCTTCGCGATGTCCACCAGGACCGGGCCCGGGCGGCCGGTGGCCGCGATGTGGAACGCCTCGGCGATCACCCGCGGGATCTCCGCCGGGTCGGTGACCAGGAAGTTGTGCTTGGTGATCGGCATCGTGATGCCGCAGATGTCCGCCTCCTGGAAGGCGTCCGTCCCGATCGCCTTGGAGGCGACCTGACCGGTGATGGCGACCATCGGCACCGAGTCCATGTACGCGTCCGCGATCGGCGTCACCAGGTTGGTGGCACCCGGACCGGACGTCGCCATGCAGACGCCGACCTTGCCGGTCGCCTGCGCGTAGCCGGTGGCCGCATGGCCCGCGCCCTGCTCGTGCCGCACCAGGATGTGGCGGACCTTGACCGAGTCCATCAGCGGGTCGTACGCCGGCAGGATCGCGCCACCGGGGATGCCGAAGATGGTGTCCGCACCCACCGCCTCAAGGGAACGGATGAGCGACTGCGCTCCGGTCATCGTCTCGACAACCGCGGGGGTGCCTTGGGACGGGGCGGCCGAGTGGTCCCCGCGGCGGGGGGATGCCGTGTGCTCAGTCATCTGCCTGTCTCTTCTCAGGATCGGCTGTCCGCTTCGTTCCATTTTCTTCCCATTGTGGAAGAGGTGTGGGAGGAACCGTGCGGGCGGTACATCGGTGTTCCAGCGGTGTTCCAGCAGTGCCAGTGCAACAAAAAACCCCTCGTGCCAAGGGCATGCGAGGGGTGGCGCGTCGGGCTGTTTCGAGTGGGGCGTTCTGCCCGCTCAGCCGACGCGCCCGCCAAGTACGAGAATCCGGGTGCGCATGGCTCCGACCTTCCTCCTGTGCGCTGCCGGATGTCAAGCAGGTGGGATGCCGGTCTCGCCATGCGGACCCTGACCTGGTCCGGCGCCGGTTCCCACGCCCGGGCCGGTCACGGCCCGCCGTTCCGGCCCTTCGAACGATCCGTGCTGGTGCGCGAGCCGCCCGGGCCCCGGCTCGACCCGGCCACCCGGATGGGCGCCCGGGTGACCGCCGGTGTGTCCGCCGGTGTGTCCGCCGGCAAGTCCACCAATCTGCCCACCAGTGTGGCCTGCTTGGTGGCCGCCGGCATAGCCCCCGGGATGGGCCGCGGGATGCCCGCCCGGGTGCAGACCCGGCTGCGCCCCGGGCATGCCGTCCGGCGCCGCCGCGAGGTAGGCCCGCCGGGCGGAGACCGCCCCGACCGCCCGCGGCAGCGGGTAGAGCCGACGGGCCAGCGCCCGGCGCAGCCGGAACTCGTCCAGCGGCTGCGCGAAGGCCAGCCCCTGGCCGTGCCGGCAGCCCAGCTCCTGGAGCACGGTCACCTGGCGCGCCTGGTCCACCCCCTCGGCCGCCGTGGTCAGCCCGAGGTCCCGGGCCAGCCGCAGCGCGTGCCCGGCCAGCGCCCGGCTGCGCGGCGACTCGGCCACCTCCTGGACCAGCGAGCGGTCCAGCTTGAGCATGTCGAACGGCAGCCGGGAGAGCGCGCGCAGCGAGCCGCCGCCGGAGCCGAAGCCGGCCACCGCGGTGCCGACGCCGAGCCGGCGCAGCGCGGCCAGCCGGCGGCCCAGCTCGTCCGCGAGCGCGTCCGGCCCTGTTCTGGCCAGCTCGATGACCAGCCGGTCCGGCCGCAGCCCGGTGTCGCGCAGCCCGGCGGCGATCGTCTCGTAGACGCCGGGCGCGCAGAGCCGCTCGGCGGTCAGCCGGACCGAGACCGGCACTCCACCGGCGCGCGAGCCGGACGAACCGGACGGACGGCCGGCCGCGCCGCGCTGCGCCGCCTCGCCGATCGCCTGTTGCAGCAGCCAGCGGACGAACCGGCCGGCCGCGTCGTTCTGCTCGGCGCTGCGCAGGAACTCGGCCGGGGTGAGCAGCAGGCCGTGCGCCGAGCGCCAGCGGGCCAGCGCCTCGACGCCGGTGACCGCGCCGCTGCGCAGGTCCACCACGGGCTGGTGGAGCAGCGTGAAGCCGCCCTCGCGGACCGCGAGCCGCAGCCGGTCGTCCACCTCCCGGCGGTGGTCCAGGTCGGCCCGCATGGCGGGGCTGTAGAGCACCACCCGGCCCTTGCCCTGGGACTTCGCCCGGTACATCGCGAGGTCGGCGTCGCGCATCAGCTCGTCGGCCAGCACGGCCGGGTCCTCCGGGCCCGCGCGGTAGGAGTCCCCGGCGCGCGGGCCGAACGCGATGCCGATGCTGGCGGCCACGCCGAGCTCGGCGCCGCCGATCCAGTACGGCTCGGAGAGCGCGTGGCGCAGCCGCTCGGCGAGCTCCTGCACCGGCAGCCGGCCGAGCGGTCCGCAGACCAGCACGGCGAACTCGTCGCCGCCGAACCGGGCCACCGTGTCGCCGGAGCGCACCGTGCCCTGGAGCCGGCGGGCGGCCTGCACCAGCAGCTCGTCGCCGACCTGGTGACCGGCGCTGTCGTTGACCGCCTTGAAGCCGTCCAGATCGAGGAAGAGCACCGCGACCGTGCCGCTCTCGGCGTACGCGTGCTCGCGCGGTCCGTCGGCGCCGCGGCCGGCCGGCTCGGCACCCCTGCTGCCCAGCGCGGCCCGCAGACGCTCGGCGAAGAGCGCCCGGTTCGGCAGGTCGGTGAGCGGGTCGTGGAACGCGTTGTGCTGGAGCTGCGCCTGGAGCCGGACCCGCTCCGTGACGTCCCGGCTGTTGAGGATCAGCCCGTCGCGGTACCGGTTGACGGTGGACTCGACGTGCAGCCACTCGCCGCCGCCGGCCCTGATCCGGCACTCCACCCGGGCGCTCGGCTCGCCGGTGCGGGCCGGCGCGCGGTTCAGCTGGCGGGCCAGCCGCCGGCCGCGGGCCAGGAACCGACGGACCTCGCCGACCACCCGGTCGGCGTCCTCCGGGTGCACCAGGTCCAGCAGCCGGCCGCCGACCAGCTGCTCCGGGTCCCGTTTGTAGACGCCGAGCGCGGCCGGGGAGACGTAGGAGAGCACGCCGTTCGCGCCGGTGATCATGATGACGTCGCTCGAACCCTGCACCAGCGACCGGAAGTGCGCCTCCTTCTGCGCCAACTCCTGTGCCAGCGACAGGTTGTCGAGCAGCATGATGCCCTGCCGGACGATCAGCGCGAGCCCCACGGTGCAGGCGACCACGATCACCACGCGGTCCATCGGGTGCCCCCCGAGAGCGTTGTAGAGAATGCCGGCCGTGCACACCGAGGCCGCGCCGTACGGCGTCAGCGCGCTGAACGTGGAGGCCACCCGGCGCCGCGGCGTGCCGCCGGCCGACGGGTGCTCGCGGCTGGGACGGCCGCGCCGCCAGCCGGCCGACCACGGCGCCGAGGCGAGCAGCAGGCTGCCGGCGAACCAGCCGGCGTCCAGCGGCCCGCCGGAGTGGTAGCTGTCGCGCAGCACCGGCGAGGTGAAGAGCGCGTCGCAGACCACCGTGATGGCCAGGCCCATCATCGCGGTGTGCACCGCGGCCCGGTTGCCGTCCCGGTTGCGGAACCGCAGGCCGACCACGACGGAGACCATCAGGATGTCCAGCACCGGATAGGCCAGCGAGAGCGCGAGCCGCAGCGGGTCACTGCTCTCGCCCTCGGCGGCGCGCCCGAGCGCCAGGCTCCAGCTCAGCGTGAAGAGCGAGCCGGCCACCATCCAGCCGTCCAGCAGCAGGCAGAGCCAGCCGGCCGCGCCGCGCGGGCGCTGGGCCAGCAGCAGCAGGCCCATCAGCGCCAGCGGCGCGAAGGGCAGGTAGGCGTAGTCGGCCAGCGAGGCGGCCGGCAGGTCGGTCCGCAGTACCACCTCGTACCAGCCCCAGGTGCCGTTGCCGAGCGCGACCGAGGCCGAGGAGAGGCCGAAGAGCAGCCAGGCCGGGCGGGTCGGGCCCGGCACCGTGCAGCCGTGCACCAGGCAGGAGAGCGCGGCCGCGAGTGCGGCGCCGGCCAGGCCGAAGTCGCCCATGAAGAGCGCGAGTCCGTGCGAGCCCCAGCCGATGGTGGAACCCAGTGCGTACATCAGGCAGAGCAGCGCGATCAGCAGGCCGGGCAGCCGGGCGGTGCCGGGGCGCGCGCCGGGGCCGGCAGGGGTGGGGGTAGCGGCCGGGGCGGGGGCGTCAGCGCCCGGCGGCGCGGCGGCGGGCGGCGGCGGATCGACCGGCGGCGGCGCGCCGGCTCCGTTCGCGGGACCGCTCGGCAGGCTGGTCTCGGTGGCGCTCACCCGGCATCTCCCCCTCCGGTCCGGGGCACGGCCGCCCCCGGACTTTGGCCCCCCCCCAGGGGGGGGGGGCAGGGAGGGGAGCCGTCCGGGCCCCGGCGGCCGCGGTCGGCCGCCCTGGTCGAGCGACCTGCGTGGGCCTGGTCCACGGCGCACCCGGCGGCGGTCCGCTCGACCACCCCCGGACCGGCCGGCCGGGCGGGCGCCAGGGCCTCCCGGCCCCCGGCGGCGGTCCGCTGCACCGGCCCGGGGCACGCCGCAAGGCAGCCCAGCCGGGACCCTACACCACTTCGGTCACTCAATGACACGCGCACTCAACTTAGAGTAATGGTCCGAGAGTAGGGATATGCACCCGCTTCCACCAGATCGGCCCGGTTGGCCGTAGCGCACATGACGCAGCACGCGCGCCGGGGCGTGTGCGTCCATGCGCCGGACTACGCGCCGCCCCGGGTGGGAAGCGGGGTGTGTCTCGCCAACGTCGCGGCGGACCAGCCGCGTCGGATCAGCGCCCGGCGGGGAAGAACCGCAGCCGGTGCGCCAGTGCCGCCGCCTCGCCGCGCCCGGAGACCTCCAGCTTGGCCAGGATGTTCGAGACGTGAACGCTCGCGGTCTTCGGCGATATGAAAAGCTCTTCGGCGATCTGACGGTTCGTCCGGCCCAGCGTGAGCAGCCGCAGCACGTCGGTCTCCCGCGGGGTCAGGTGGAAGGCGGCCGGACCGGCCACGGCCGCCGCCGGATCCTCCTGCAACGCCGGGTCGTTCGCCGGCTCCGTCGCCAGCGCCCGGGTCACGCCCGCCCGTTCGGCCAGCAGTGCGACCTCGCGCCGGAGCCGGCCGTCACCGCGCCGCTCGGCCAGCTCCGCCGCCTCGCGCAGCAGTCGCCCGGCCTCCTCGCGACGACCGGCCGCGGCCGCCGCACCGGCCGCGCCGAGCAGCGCCAGCAGCAGCGGATACGGCAGTTCGGCGCCGCGCAACGGCTCCAGCGCGGCGGCCCAGTGCGCAGGCGTGTCGGTGCCCGCCGCCCGCGCCAGTTCCGCCTCGGTCAGCCGCCACCAGCCCTGCTGCACCGGCACCACCGGGCGCTGGCCGGCCAGCGCCTCGGCGATCCGGCGCAGGATCGCCGGGCGGTCCGGCTCGGCCGCCGGCAGGCCGCGGGAGTCGGCCTCCACGCCGGCTGCGCGGGCCAGCAGCGGCAGCAGCCGCGTGTCCGGCACGGTGCTCTGGTCGTCCAGCACTCGGAACAGCGCCGCCCGGGCCCGCAGCGGCTGCCCGGCGCGGCCGGCCAGCTCGATCTCCAGCTGCGCGTTCGGCAGCGTGTGCTGCGGCTGGTCGCGGTCGGCGCCGACCTGGGCGAGCCGCAGGAACTCGGCGGCCGTCTCCGGATCGTCGGCGATCAACGCGAGCTCGCCGCGCAGCCGCTGCAGGTACGGGGCGTAGAGCTCGAACCTGCCCTCGCGCTCCCAGCCGGCGAGCAGGTCGGACGCCTCGGCGGTGCGGCCGGCCAGCAGCAGCGCCTCGGCCAGGTTGCCGGCCAGGATCGTGCCGGTGTTGCGCAGCAGGCCGAGCCGCTCGGCCACCGCCAGGCCCTCGCGGGCCAGCTCCGCCGCCTCCGCGGTGCGGCCGAGGTGGCCGAGCACGCTGGAGAGGTTGTTCAGGCCGCGGGTCAGCAGGTCGGGGACGTCGAGCCGGCGGGCGCCGTCGATCGCCGCGCGCAGTTCGGCCACGCCGCGGTCCGGGTCGCTGGAGTCGAGGTAGAGCGAACCGAGCGTCATCCGGGCGTGCAGCTCGACGCTGGTCGCGCCGACCTGCTGCGCGATCGCCACCGCCCGCTCGGCCAGTTCGACGTCCTGCGGGCCGGCCCGGTGCAGCATCGCGTGGCCGGCGGCGAGCGCGAAGACGTCGGCCTGCACGGCGGACGGCGGACGACCCTCGACCAGCCGGCGGGCGTGCGCGAGCTCCTCCTCGCCACCGCTCCTGGCCAGGTGACCGAGCATCCGGGCCCGGTTCATCCGGAACCAGGCGGCCCGCATCGGGTTCCTGGTCTCGTCCACCAGCCTGATGCCGCGCTTGGCCAGGCTCAGCCCGCGGTCCCGGTCGCCGGCCCGGCGGGCCGCGACCACCGCCTCGGCGAGCACATCGACCAGCTGGAGCCGCTCGCAGCCGGCGTCCTCCGCCACCAGGTCGCAGTCGCACGGCGGGTAGGTCTCGGCCCAGTCGTACGGGCGCAGCGTGGCCAGCTGGCTCTCCTCGCTGACCTCGTCCCACAGCTCGACCGCCCGCTCCAGCAGGCTGAGCTGCTCGGCGAAGGCGTTGCGGCGCCGGGCCGCCCGGGCCGCGTCCAGCGCGGTGGGCAGCGCGCGGGCCGGATCGTGCGCGTGGTACCAGTAGTTGGCCAGCCGGACCGCCTGCTCCTGGCTCGGGACCAGGCCGGGATCGGCCTCCAGCGCGGCGGCGTAGCGGCGGTTGATCCGGTGCCGCTCACCGGGCAGCAGGTCGTCCGAGACGGCCTCGCGGACCAGCGCGTGCCGGAACCGGTAGCCCTCGCCGTCCTTGTCGGGCTGCAGGATGTTCGCGCCGACGGCGGTGCGCAACGCGTCCAGCTGCTCGTCCTCCGGGCCGTCCAGCACGGCGGCGAGCAGCCCGTGCTCGACCCGGGAGCCGCCCTCGGCGGCGATCCGCAGCGCCCGCTGGACCGACTCGGGCAGCGCCTCGACCCGGACCAGCAGGATGTCGCGCAGCGAGTCGCTCAGGCCGACCGAACAGCCCTCCTGGAACGACCGGGCGAGCTCCTCGACGAAGAACGGGTTGCCCTCGGAGCGGCGGTGGATCCGCTCGACGAGCTGCCGGTCGGGCACCGCGGTGCCCAGGATGCCGGCCAGCTGCGCGGCCACCTCACGCCGGCCGAAGCGGGCCAGCTCCAGGCGCCGCACGGTGCGCTGGCGCTCCAGTTCGGCCAGGAACGGGCGCAGCGGGTGGCGGCGGTGCAGGTCGTCGCTGCGGTAGGTGGCCACGATCAGCACCCGGGAGCGGTGCAGGGTGTTGATCAGGTAGCCGAGCAGCTCGCGGGTGGAGCGGTCGGACCAGTGCAGGTCCTCGATCGCGAGCACCACGGTGCGCTCGGCGCTGAGCCGTTCGAAGAGCCTGGCCAGGTGCTCGAAGAGCCGGACCCGGCTGTACTCGTCGTTGGGTTCGCCGTCGGCCTCGCCGAACTCGGGCAGCAGCCGCGAGAGGTGACCCTCCATGCCCTCGGCGGCGCGAGCCAGCTCGGGGCCGAGCCGGCGGTGCAGCCGGCGCAGCGCGGTCACCAGCGGCGCGTACGGCAGCCCCTCGGCGCCGACCTCCAGGCAGCCGCCGAGCATCGTGACGGTGCCGTCGCCGGTCCGCTCGGCGGCGCAGAGGAACTCCTCCAGTAGCCGCGTCTTGCCGACGCCCGCCTCGCCACCGATCAGCAGCGCGCACGGCTGCCCGGCCGAGACCCGGCGCAGCGCGGTGCCGAGCGCGGCGCTCTCGCTGCCGCGGCCGACGAAGACGGGACTGACCGAGATCTGCTCCACGGCGAGGAGCATCCCACAGCGGTCGGACGGCGTTCGAGCGGTTATCCCATCTGATGCAGCATCAGGCGAACTCCCGGGTGTACCGCTGAGCGGGTGGAACCTCGAAGGGGAGGGACGCCGTCGGCGTCCCTCCCCTTCCGCTGCTGCTCGGAGTCCGGTGCTCCCCTCATGGCACCGGGCTCCTGATGTTCCGTCAGCACTCGGCGAGTTCGCAGGTGCCGGACGCCACCTTGGCCGGGCGGCGCAGGCCGGCGGCGAACCGGGTCAGTGGGCTCGGGCGGCCGGCCCGGCGGCCCCGGCGGGCCTCCGCCACCAGGCGGTCGTGGGCGGCGGTCTGCAGCATCTCGGTGACGCGGCTTCGGCTGAGCTCGTACTCGATCATGATCTTCGGTCCCCTTGGAGTCTCGTCCTGCTGTCTCGTTCGCTCTTCCCGACTCCTAAATAATGCTCGCCCAGGGGGGTGGCGGGCATCGGGACCATGCCGCATCCGGTGAGCCGCCGGCGCCTTAGAAAGGGCGCGAAAACGCCGGTGGCCACCCCTAAGGAGGGGTGGCCACCGGCGTTCGAGGGTCCTTAGGCCTAGGGCCTGTCCTCAGGCGCCCAGGCGCTCCAGGATCAGGTCCTTGACCCGGGCCGCGTCGGCCTGGCCGCGGGTCGCCTTCATCACCGCGCCGACCAGCGCGCCGACCGCCTGCACCTTGCCGTCGCGGATCTTGTCCGCGATGGCGGCGTTCTCCGCGATGGCCTGGTCGACCGCCGCGCCGAGCGCGGAGTCGTCGGAGACGACGGCCAGGCCGCGCTGCGCGACGACCTCGTCCGGCTCGCCCTCGCCGGCCAGCACGCCCTCGATCACCTGGCGGGCCAGCTTGTCGTTCAGCTTGCCCTCGGCGACCAGCGCGCAGACCCGGGCCACCTGGACCGGGGTGATCGGCTGCTCGGAGAGCTCGGTGCCGGTCTCGTTGGAGCGGCGGGCCAGCTCGCCCAGCCACCACTTGCGGGCCTGGTCGGCCGGCGCACCGGCCGCGATGGTCTCCAGGATCGGCTCCACCGCGCCCGCGTTGAGCACCGACTGCATGTCCTTGTCGGACAGGCCCCACTCGCCCTGCAGCCGGGCCCGGCGGACCCGCGGCAGCTCGGGCAGCCCGGCCCGCAGCTCCTCGACCCACTCGCGGGACGGCGCGATCGGGACCAGGTCGGGCTCCGGGAAGTACCGGTAGTCCTCGGCGTTGTCCTTGATCCGGCCGGCGGTGGTGCTGCCGTCCTCCTCGTGGAAGTGCCGGGTCTCCTGGATGATCGTGCCGCCGTCGGTCAGCACGGTGGCGTGCCGCATGATCTCGAACCGGGCGGCCCGCTCGACGCTGCGCAGCGAGTTGACGTTCTTGGTCTCCGAGCGGGTGCCGAACTTCTCGGTGCCGTTCGGGCGCAGCGACAGGTTGACGTCGCAGCGCATCTGGCCCTTGTCCATCCGGGCCTCGGAGACGCCGAGCGCCTTGATCAGCTCGCGCAGCTCGGCGACGTACGCCTTGGCCACCTCGGGCGCGCGCTCGCCGGCGCCCTCGATCGGCTTGGTGACGATCTCGATCAGCGGGATGCCGGCCCGGTTGTAGTCCAGCAGCGAGTGCGTCGCGCCGTGGATCCGGCCGGTCGCGCCACCCACGTGGCTGGACTTGCCGGTGTCCTCCTCCATGTGCGCGCGCTCGATCTCGACCCGGAACGTCTCGCCGTCCTCCAGGCGCACGTCGAGGTAGCCGTTGAAGGCGATCGGCTCGTCGTACTGCGAGGTCTGGAAGTTCTTCGGCATGTCCGGGTAGAAGTAGTTCTTCCGCGCGAACCGGCACCACTCGGCGATCTCGCAGTTCAGCGCGAGGCCGATCTTGATCGCCGACTCGACGCCGATCGCGTTCACCACCGGCAGCGAGCCGGGCAGGCCCAGGCAGGTCGGGCAGGTCTGGCTGTTCGGCTCGGCGCCCAGCTCGGTGGAGCAGCCGCAGAACATCTTCGTCTTGGTGCCCAGCTCGACATGGACCTCAAGGCCCATCACCGGGTCGTACGACGCGAGAGCGTCCTCGTAGGAGACCAGGTTCATGACGCTCACAGCGTCCCCTTCACTAAAAGTCTTGGAGGTACCGGTCCGGCCCCGGGGCGGTTGCCCGGGACCGGACCCGAGGGAGCGTCAGCCCGCGAGGACGTCGTCGCTGCCCAGCTGCCGCAGCTCGCGCACCAGCAGCAGCGTGCCGGTGACCAGCGCGGCAGCGCCGACCACGGCGTTGGCGAGCAGCAGGTTGTCGCTCTCGCTGCGGGCCTTCCTGACGTCCTTGACGATGCTCAGCGCGCCGAACGCGGTGGTACCGATGGACAGCCAGAGCCCGGGCTTGGTGTGCTTGAAGCCCTTGGCCTTCTCGATCTTGCTCACAGTGCCGGTGCCTCCTCCAGCAGGGTGTGCCCCCACTTGTCGTTGAGTGCGGCCTCGACGGCGCCGCCCACGCGGTACAGGCGGTCGTCCGCCATCGCGGGTGCGATGATCTGCAGGCCGACCGGGAGATTGTCCTCCGGAGCCAGGCCGACCGGCAGCGACATGGCCGCGTTGCCCGCCAGGTTGGACGGGATGGTGCACAGGTCGGCCAGGTACATCGCCATCGGGTCGTCGGCGCGCTCGCCGATCGGGAACGCGGTGGTCGGCGTGGTCGGCGAGACCAGGACATCAACCGCGGCGAAAGCCTCATCGAAGGAGCGCGAGATCAGCGTGCGGACCTTCTGCGCCGAGCCGTAGTACGCGTCGTAGTAGCCCGAGGAGAGCGCGTACGTGCCCAGGATGATCCGGCGCTTCACCTCGGGGCCGAAACCGGCCTCGCGGGTCAGCGCGGTGACCTGCTCAGCCGAGGCGATGCCGTCGTCGCCGACCCGCAGGCCGTAGCGCATCGCGTCGAAGCGGGCCAGGTTGGAGGAGGCCTCGCTCGGCGCGATCAGGTAGTACGCGGGCAGCGCCAGCGTGAAGGACGGGCAGGAGACCTCGACGACCTCGGCACCGAGCTCGCGCAACAGCTCCACCGACTCGTTGAAGCGCTGCATCACGCCGGCCTGGTAGCCCTCGCCGGCGAACTCCTTGACCACGCCGATCCGCATGCCGCGCACGTCGCGCAGCTTGGCGGCCGCGACGACGGCCGGCACCGGCGCGTCGATCGAGGTGGAGTCGAGCGGGTCGTGGCCGGCGATCGCCTCGTGCAGCAGCGCCGCGTCCAGCACGGTGCGGGCGCAGGGGCCGCCCTGGTCCAGCGAGGAGGAGAACGCGACCAGGCCGTAGCGGGAGACCGAGCCGTAGGTCGGCTTGACGCCGACCGTGCCGGTGACCGCGCCGGGCTGGCGGATCGAGCCGCCGGTGTCGGTGCCGATCGCCAGCGGCGCCTCGAAGGCGGCCAGCGCGGCCGCCGAGCCGCCGCCGGAGCCGCCGGGGATCCTCGACAGGTCCCACGGGTTGCCGGTCGGACCGTAGGCGGAGTTCTCGGTGGAGGAGCCCATCGCGAACTCGTCCATGTTGGTCTTGCCGAGGATCACCACGCCCGCGTCCTTCAGACGCGACGTCAGGGTGGCGTCGTACGGCGGGATCCAGCCTTCGAGGATCTTGGAGCCGCAGGTGGTCGGCACGCCCTTGGTGGTGAAGACGTCCTTGAGCGCGAGCGGGACGCCGGCCAGCGGGCCGAGCTCCTCGCCCTTGGCGCGCTTGGCGTCGACCGCCTTGGCCGCGGCCAGCGCGCCCTCGGTGTCCACGTGCAGGAAGGCGTTGACCTTCTTGTCGATGGCGTCGATCCGGTCCAGGTGTGCCTGGGCCACCTCGACGGCGCTGACCGTGCCGGCCGCGATGGCGGCTGCGGTCTCGGCAGCGGTGTACTTGATGAGGTCGGTCATCGGTGGTCAGTCCTCCCCGAGGATCTGCGGGACCCGGAAACGCTGCTCCTCGGCGGCCGGTGCACCGGCCAGTGCCTGCTCCGGGGTGAGCGAGGGCCGCACCTCGTCCGCGCGCATGACGTTGGTCAGCGGCAGCGGGTGGGAGGTCGGCGGGACGTCCTGTCCGGCGACCTCGGAAACGCGGGCGACCGCGCCGATGATCACGTCCAGCTGCTCGGCGAAGTGGTCCAGCTCCTCCGCCTGCAACTCCAGACGCGACAGCCGGGCGAGGTGGGCGACCTCCTCGCGCGTGATGCCAGGCATGCAGCGATCCTCAAGGTGAGTTCTGGTGAGGCCGATCACGCGACGGCGAGCGGCCCGGACGGGGACCGGCGGCAGGGCCGCGCAGGTCGTCCGTCCTCTTGTCATTACCGCCCATCCTAGGGGGCCCGACAGGTCACCAGCGTTACTGAGGGGTCGTGGGTGCCTCGGTGGGCGGGCTGAGCGGCTGCCGGGGCAGGCTCGGCAGGGGCAGCTCGGCCTGCCCGGTCCAGCGCTCCAGCGTCATCAGCCGCTCGGCGGAGGGCGGGCCGGTGCGGTGCACCTGGAGCCAGGCGGTGGCCTGGTCGGCGGGCAGCGCGGCGGAGACCAGCCAGCCCTGGACCGCGTCCACGCCCAGGCCGTGCAGGCGCTCCCAGGTCTCGTCGTCCTCGACGCCCTCGGCGACCACGGTCAGACCGAGCGAGTGGGCCAGCTCGACCGAGCAGCGGACCACCGCCGCGTCGTGGTCGTCGGCGACCATCCGGGAGACGAACGAGCGGTCGATCTTCAGCTCGCCGACCGGCAGGCTGCGCAGCCGCACCAGCGAGGAGTGGCCGGTGCCGAAGTCGTCCAGGGACATCCCGACGCCGTGCCCGCGCAGCTCGGCCAGGGTGTCCGCGGCGCGCTGCGAGTCGTCCAGCAGCAGCCGCTCGGTGATCTCCAACTGGAGTGCGTGAGCGGGGACCTGGTGGCGCAGCAGGTGCTCGGCGACCCGCTGCGCGAAGCCCGGGTTGAGCACGTCGCGGGGCGAGACGTTGACCGCGACCTGCACCTGGAGGCCCTGCGCCCGCCAGGTGGCGAGCTGGCCGATCGCGGCCTCCAGGACGTAGTCGGTGAGCCGGGGCATCAGGCCGCTGGACTCCGCGAGGCCGACGAACTCGTCCGGCGAGACCTTGCCGCGGCCGGGCCGCTCCCAGCGCAGCAACGCCTCCAGGCCCACCACGCGGCCGTCGAAGGCCACCTTGGGCTGGTAGTGCAGCTGCACCTCGCCGGTCTCCAGGGCCCGCCGCAGGTCGCCCAGCAGGCCGATCCGGTACGGCGTGTCGGCGTCCTGCGAGTGGTCGTACTGCTCGACCCCGGTACGGCCGCGCTGCGCGTGACCCATCGCGACGTCGGCGCGGCGCAGCAACGATTCTGCGTCTCCGGCGTGCTGCGGGTAGACACAGACGCCGGCGGTGGCCTCCAGCACGAGCAGCAGTCCGTCCAGCCGGATCGGCGCGGCCAGCTCGGCGATCAGCGCCTTGGCGAGCCGCTCCAGCGTGTCGGCGCAGCCGACGCCGGGGAGCAGGACGGCGAACTCGTCACCGCCGAGCCGGGCGACCACCGCGCGGCGGCCGAGCTCGGCGGCGGGCGGCAGGCCGGCCAGCAGCTCCTCGGTCTCGCGGCGGCGGTCGGCGGCGCCGGAGTCGCCGCCCGGCCGGGCAGCGGCGCTGTGGGCAGCGGCGCTGTGGGCTGCGGCGCTGTGGGCTGCGGCGGTGTGGACTGCGGCGGTGTGGGCTGTGGCGGTGTGGGCTGTGGTCCGGTGGCCTGCACCGGGCTCTCCCGCCGCCCGGCCGCCGGGCACCTCGGGGTGGCTGCCGCGCAGCACCCGGTGCAGCCGGCGCCCGATGTGCACGAGTAAGCGGTCGCCGGCGGCGTGCCCGAGCGTGTCGTTGAGCGAACGGAACCGGTCGAGGTCGAGCAGGATCAGACCAACGCTGTAGTTCTCGTCGTCCTGGTGCTCGGTGATCGCCTCCTGGACCGCCAGCAGCAGTGCCTGGCGGTTGGGCAGACCGGTCAGCGGATCGGTGAGCTGATCCCTGGCCCGGTCCCGGGCGATCCGCCAGGCCGCCACCAGGACGGCCAGCGGGACCGCGAAGAGCGGCAGCAGTTCGGGTTCGTGCCGACTGACCAGGACGGCCAGCGGGATCAGCGGTGCGGCCCCGGCCAGCAGCACACCGAGCAGCAGGACGGCGCCCGCCACCCCCTGCGGCGGGCGCGTCGGCGCACCGCCGGTCGTACGATCCATACGCCCTGTCCTCCGTCAGGCCCGCCCCCGCCAGGCCGCGTCGCGGCTGGAACCGACCCGAAGAACGGTCGGCCCTGGCACTGATCAGTGCCAGTCGGTCTCAGCCGGGAAGCGCCCCAGTCGGCGCCGGCCCCCCGCGGATCCCACTGGCCGGTGCCCCCACTCCTGCTGACACACTGTTGCGCTCCAGGGTAAGTCCGCCCGGAAACGCGGGGCGGACTTTCGGTCATCCGGAAGCACGGCAGCAGGGGTCCGGCGCCTTACAGTGACACGATGCCCTGTTTGCGCGCCCCGCACCCCGCTGACGGGACATCAGCACGGTAACAAGAGGGACACGTCAGCTCCGGTCGGCGCCCTCGGGGATTACCTACTCGGCGGGTTCGGTTCCGGGCTGCTCGGCGGGCGTCTCAGAGAGCGCCTCGGCGGGCGCCTCGGCAGGTGCGGATTCGGCCTCTTTCGCGGCCTCGGCCTCGGGTTCGGGCAGGCCGAGGTGGGCGCGGGCCGCGGCCGGGCCCTGCTCCAGCAGCACCGCGAAGCCCTCGTCGTCGAGCACGGCGAGTCCGAGCTGTACCGCCTTGTCGTACTTCGACCCCGGGTTGTCGCCGACCACCACGAAAGCGGTCTTCTTCGACACCGATCCGGTCACCTTCGCACCACGGCTGACCAGCGCCTCCTTCGCGCCGTCCCGGGTGTGCCCGGCCAGCGTGCCGGTGACGACGACCGCCAGCCCCTCCAGCGGGCGCTCGCTCTCCTCCTCGGGCGCCTCCTCGACGAAGCGCACGCCGGCGGCCCGCCACTTCTCCAGGATCTCGCGGTGCCAGTCCTCCTGGTGCCACTCGATGATCGAGCGGGCGATGATCGAGCCGACGCCCTCGGTGGCGGCCAGCTCCTCCTCGCTCGCCGCGAAGATCGCGTCCAGGTCGCGGAACTCCCGGGCCAGCGCCTGGGCCGCCACCGGGCCGACGTGCCGGATCGACAGACCGTTCAGGTAGCGCCAGAGCGGCTGCTCCCTGGCCGCCGCCAGGTTCTCCAGCAGCAGGCCGGCGGTCTTCTTCGGCTCGCCCTTGAGATTGGCGAAGAACGAGACCTGCTTCTCCTTCCCCGTCCGGTCGTCGAGTTTGGGCATGCCGGTCTTCTGGTCACGGACCAGCACCTTGATCGGCAGCAGCTGCTCCAGAGTCAGGCCGAAGATGTCCCCCTCGTTCTTGACGGGAGGCTCCGCGGGCTCCAGCGGCTGGGTCAGCGCGGTCGCCGCCACGTAGCCGAGGCCGTCGATGTCCAGCGACTCGCGTCCGCCCAGGTAGGCGACCCGCTCGCGGACCTGGGCCGGGCAGAACCGCGCGTTCGGGCAGCGCAGATCGATGTCCCCCTCGGACATCGGGCGCAGTTCGGTACCGCACTCGTGGCAGTTCGCGGGCATCACGAACTCCCGCTCGGTGCCGTCCCGCAGGTCCTCGACCGGGCCGAGGATCTCGGGGATCACGTCACCGGCCTTGCGCAGAACGACGGTGTCGCCGAGCAGCACGCCCTTCGCCTTGACCACCTGCTGGTTGTGCAGCGTCGCGTACTGGACCATCGAACCGGCCACCTTGACCGGCTCGGCGAGCACCGCGAACGGGGTGGCCCGGCCGGTGCGCCCGATGCCGACCTGGATCCGCTCCAGCTTCGCGGTGACCTCCTCCGGCGGGTACTTCCAGGCGATCGCCCAGCGCGGCGACTTGGAGGTGGCGCCGAGCCGGCCCTGCAGGGCGATCTCGTCCACCTTGACGACCACGCCGTCGATCTCGTGCTCGACCGAGTGGCGCTGCTCGCCGAAGCGCTTGATGAACGCGCGCACCTCGTCGAGCGTGCCGACCACCTTGTTGTGCCGGGCGGTCGGCAGCCCCCAGTCGTGCAGCAGCTGGTACGCGTGCGACTGGCAGTCGATCTCGAAGCCCTCGCGGGCGCCGATGCCGTGCACCACCATGTGCAGCGGGCGCGACGCGGTGACCAGCGAGTCCTTCTGGCGCAGCGAACCGGCCGCCGCGTTGCGCGGGTTGGCGAACAGCCTGAGCAGCGCCTGGGGGCGCTTGCCGTCCTGGGCGCGCAGCTCGTTCTCCTGCTTGCGGCGCTCGTTCTCCGCCGCGAGCGAGGCGTTCAGCTGCTCGAAGGCCTCGCTCGGCAGGTAGACCTCGCCGCGGATCTCCACCAGGGCGGGGATGTTCTCGCCCTTGAGCTGGTGCGGGATCTCCTTGATGGTGCGCACGTTGGCGGTGATGTCCTCACCGACCCGGCCGGTGCCGCGGGTGGCGGCGAGCACCAGGCGGCCGTGCTCGTACGTGAGGTTGACGGCCAGGCCGTCCACCTTGAGCTCGCAGAGGTAGTGGTACTCCAGCCCGTCCAGCTCGCGGGCGACCCGCTCGGCCCACTCGGCGAGCTCGCCGTCGTCCATCGCGTTGTCCAGGCTGAGCAGCCGCTCGCGGTGCTCGACCTTGGCGAACAGCTCGGTCGGCGCGCCGCCGACCTTCTGGGTCGGCGAGTCCGGCGTGACCAGCACCGGGTGCTCGGCCTCGATCACCTCCAGCTCGCGCATCAGCCGGTCGAACTCGGCGTCGCTGACGACCGGCGCGTCCTGCTCGTAGTACCGGGTGCGGTGGTCCTCGATCTCGGCCGCCAGCTCGGTGTGGCGCCTGCGCACCTCCGCCGGGACTTCCGCCCAGCCCTCGACAGCCGCCACCGTACGCCTCCCTCTCACCGCTACTCCGGGTTGTCGACCAGGCTCTGGGCTCCCCTCACGCTGAGTGACAGCGCCTTGCGCGCATAGGCCGGGCTCGCGCCCGCCAGCCCGCAGGTCGGCGTCACCAGCACGCGGCGGCCCAGCAGTTCCGGATCGAGTCCGAGCCTGCGCCACAACGTCCTGACACCGGTGACATTACCGGCCGGGTCTGACAATCCTTGGTCCGTGGAAGGCACCACTCCGGCGAGCAGGACGGTGCCTGCCTCGATCGCCTCGCCGAGCACATCATCATCACGCTCCGTCAGCAAGGAGAAGTCGAGCGAGACTCCGACCGCACCGGCCCGGCGCAGCAAGGGGATTGGCACGTTCGGTGCGCAGCAGTGCACGACCACCGGCACGTCCAGCTCGGTGATCAGATCGCGCAGCGCCTGCTCGGCCCGCTGCCGGTCCACCACCCGCAGCCGCTGGAAGCCGCTCGCGGTCTTCACCTCGCCGGCCAGCACGGCGGGCAGCGAGGGCTCGTCCAGCTGGAGGACGAGCTGCGCCCCCGGCACCCGCCGGCGGACCTCCGCGAGGTGCCGGCGCAGGCCCTCGGTGAGCGATCCGGCGACGTCCCGGCAGGCGCCCGGGTCGGCCAGCGCCTTCTCGCCGTGCCGCAGTTCGACGGCGGCGGCGAGCGTCCACGGCCCGACGGCCTGGAGCTTCAGCGCGCCGGTGTACCCCTGGGTGAACTCCTCCAGCGCGTCCAGGTCCTCGCCCAGCCAGGAGTGCGCCCGCTTGGTGTCCCGCCCGGGCCGGTCGGCGAACCGCCAGCCGCTCGGCTCGACCTGTGCGAAGAGCTCGACCAGCAGCCCGAGCGAGCGCCCGATCATGTCCGCCCCCGGACCGCGGGTGGGCAGTTCGGGCAGGTGCGGCAGCTGTTCGAGCGCGCCGACGGCGGTCTTGGCGGCCTCCCGCGCGTCGGTGCCGGGCATCGAGCCGACGCCGGTGGCGGCGCCGAGCAGGTCGGGGAAACGGTGTTCGCTGGTCACGTCGCTGGTCACAGGGGCAGCGTACGCGGGCACCGGCGCGTACGCGGCCGGCCCGTACATCGCGAGGATGACCTGCGCGCGGGCTTACCTCCCCGGTCTGACGCCCCGGCCCCGGCGCTCCCCCTACCTTGACGAGCATGACCAGTGACGAGAGATCAGGACGCAGGCGGATGAGCGGCGCGGGGCTGTCCGGCGCGGTGTGGCGGGCGTCCCGCGCGGCGGTGAAGCGACGGCGGTTGCAGACGTTCATGATCGGCCTGGTCGTGCTGACCTCCACGGTCGCCCTGGTGGTGGCGCTCGGCCTGCTGGACGCCGCGTCCTCTCCGTTCGACAACACCTTCGACCAGCAGCGCGGCGCCCACGTGGTCGCCGCCTTCGATCCGGCCAAGGTCGACGACGCGCAGCTCGCGCAGACCGCCCACCGGCCGGGCGTCACGGACGCGGCCGGGCCGTTCCAGCAGGCCGTGCTCACCGTCCCGCCCAGCAGGACCGACCACACGCAGAGCTTCCTCTCCGGCTCGCTCACCGTGATCGGCCGGGCCGATCCGGGCGGGCCCGCCGACCGCGTCGACCTCTGGGCCGGGCGCTGGGTGCGCGGGCCGGGCGAGATCGTCGTGATGGAGCCGCCGGGCGCGCTCACCGGACCGGGCTTCCTGCTCGGCTACCACATCGACGTCCCCGGTGCTCCGCCGCTCACCGTGGTCGGCATCGCCTCCAGCATCAGCAAGAGCGCGAACGCCTGGGTCTCCCCCGACCAGATATCCGCGCTGCACCCGACCACCACCCAGATGCTCTACCGGTTCCAGCACGCCGGCTCGGCGGCCCAGGTGCAGGCCGGCCTCTCCTCGGCGACGGCCGGGCTGCCGTCGGGCGCGCTGCTCGGCTCGCTCTCCTACCTCACCGTCAAGCAGGACATGACGAGCACGGCCAGCGCCTACGTCCCGTTCCTGATGGGCTTCGGCATCCTCGGGCTGATCGTCGCGGTGCTGATCGTGGCGAACGTGGTCAGCGGCGCGGTCATCTCCGGCTTCCGGCACATCGGCGTGCTCAAGGCCATCGGCTTCACGCCGAACCAGGTGGTCGCGGTCTACCTGGTGATGGTGCTGACCCCCGGCACCATCGGCGCGGTGCTCGGCACCGTGCTCGGCGACCTCGCGGCGCACCCGCTGCTGCACATGGTGTTCAGCGGCTTCGACTACGGCTACTTCACCGCCACGCTCAGCCCCTGGGTGGACGTGCTGACGCTGCTCGGCATGCCCGCGATCGTGCTGCTCGCCGCGCTCGCACCGGCCCTGCGCGCCCACCGGCTCTCGGCGGCCCGCGCGATCAGCGCCGGCAGCGCGCCGGCAGCCGGCCGTGGTCTGCGGGTCCAGCGCTTCCTGGGCGGCACCCGGCTGCCGCGCGCCGTCAGCCTCGGGCTCGGCCAGCCGTTCACCCGCCCCGGCCGGACCGCGATGACGCTGGCCGCGATCGTGCTCGGCGTCACCACCGTCACGCTCGCGACCGGGCTGTCCAGCACGGTGAACTCGCTGATGACCTTCGGGAAGCCGGACGACCACCGACCGCGCACCATCGTCTACGAGGGCGAGGACGGCCTGCCCGGCATGACCGCACCGAAGCTGACCGACCCGCAGATCGACGCGAAGCTGCGCGCCATCCCCGGCGCCGACGAGGTCTCCGCCATCGCACCGATGCGGCTCAGCCTGGTCGGGGACCCGGAGTACATCCGCGGCTGGTTCGTGCGCGGCGATCCCACACTCTCCGGCGACGCGCTGGTCAAGGGCCGCTGGTGCCAGGACTCCGGCGAGGCCGTGGTCGGCGCGCCGTTCGTCCGCAAGCACGGCGTGCAGGTCGGCGACCGGCTCACGCTGCAACTGAACGGCCACCAGACGACGGTGACCATCGTCGGCGAGACCCTGTCCGCCAACTCGGACCAGGTGCAGGCCGGCTGGGGGACCTTCAGCGCGCTCGCGCCGGACGGCGCGGCCAGTCACGACGTGAACCAGTACTACGTGCGGCTGAAGCACGGCACCGACGTCAACGCCTATGACGACGCCGTCGTCGCCGCCGACCACGGACTCGAGCCGCAGGCCTTGAACTCGGCCAGCCCGAACAGCATCACCATGACCATCGCCGGCACCTCCACCATCCTCACCCTGCTGCTCGGCACGGTCGCGGCGCTCGGCGTCTTCAACACGGCCGTCCTCAACGCCCGCGAGCGCCGCCGCGACCTCGGCATGCTGAAGTCGATCGGCATGACGCCGCGCCAGGTGACGGTGATGGTGGTGACCTCGATGGCCGCCCTGGGCGTGGTCGGCGGACTGCTCGGCGTCCCGCTCGGGATGGCGGCGCACCGGGTGATCGTCCCGCAGATGACGGACGCGGTGGGCTACGCGCTCCCGGCGAGCGTGATGGACGTATGGCACCCGCTGCTGCTGGCCCTGATGGCCCTGGCGGGCGTCGCGATCGCGGTCCTCGGCGCCCTGCTCCCGGCCCGCTCGGCAGCCCGCCTCACGATCGCGGAGGTCCTGCGGAGCGAGTAGCGGTCTGCTCGACTTGGTTGATCACGGAGGCCCGCTACGGAATTCGTGGCGGGCCTCCGGCCGGCCTACCGCTGTTCAGCAGTGAACCGCTCCAGGGTGGGGAAGGCACCGGTGTCGATCGTGTTGCCCGACTCGCACTGATCGAGTCCCATCGCGAAAAGGGCGCGCCGGTACTGCCACTTGATCTGTTTGTCATGCCGTGCGGGGTCGGTGGGCCGCATGAGGGCGAGGAAGAAGAAGCACTTGACCAGCAGGAAGTCACCCAGGTGCTCGCTGACCCGCTGCCCGGTCAGGGACGCGGCGGTCTCGTCGAGTGCGGCGGTGTAGGCGGCGCGCTGTTCCGGGGTGATCGTGTAGCCCTTGCCCTTGCCCTTGCCCCGACGAACTGCCAGTTGCCCATCCATCCATCTTTCCGCAGCGCCGAGTTGGGGTGGAGCAAGCGCGGCTGCACCGCACGGGGACTGGGTGAACACCCCGGACTGCCTACCGCCTGCCGCTGGGGCGGACAGGAGCCCGACGCTCCGCCGCAACGCTCCCGTGCGCCGTTGACGGTCCGCCACGTGCGAAACGGTGACGCAAGAACGCGCAACCGACTCGACAATCGACGGCACGGACTGGGTCGCCGGCCACGACCGGGGGATCCCCGAGCACGAGACCGTGATCCGAATCCCGGCACGGATGGTGCCGATCTTGAGGAAGGCGTGCGATGACGCAGAACGTGCCGGACTTCAATGAGTTGCTGAACGGTGCCCAACGCACAGCGGTGCATCTGGAGATGCGTGACTCCTACGGTGTCGGCGACGAGGCCGAGGACTTCGAGACGTTCAAGCGGACCGGCATCCACCCCGACGCGGATCCCGTATCGGCCGACTGGGGCGGCTGGGTGCCGCTGGTCCGGAAGACCGTTGCCCGTGGTGTGGTCATGCGCCGGGCCCGCATCGTCTCCGAGCCGGTGACCGACTACATCCGATTCGAGCACGCCGGAACCGCCGTGAACGTGGCGGCCGGGGAGCTGGTCCGCTGGCTTCCCCGCTCGCAGGCCTCCGATATCGCGCTGCCCGGCAACGACTTCTGGCTCGTCGACAGCCGGCTGGTGCTGTTCCACTTCTTCACCGGCGATGGCGACTGGGCCGGGCACGCGTTCACCGAGGACCCCGCCGCAGTGCGGCTCTGTGAATCGGCGTTCGACGCCGTTTGGGAGCGTGGCGTCCCGCACGACAAGTACACCGTCTGAGCCACCGAGCAGACAGCCCATGCCCACGAGTGCGGCATCGGGCGATGCTCGGCGAATGGAAGCTGGCCGCCGGACGACTGGAAGAGGCCTGTCAGAGCTGGCAGTTGATGCTCGACGACTATCCGCATGTGCAGTCCGGGCGGGCCGACGACCGGTTTCGGGCGATGCTCTCGGCGATCCGCCCGCACGCTGGGAATCCGCACGTCCGGGAGCTGGAGGAACGGGCGCGGCTGTTGGCTGCCGGCCGTACGGTCTGACTGGGAAGTCGGCCTGCGCGCGCCGAATTTCGGTGGGCGGGGCGGCCGGAGAGTTGTAGCCTCGGCGCTTATGAGTTGGCTGCCGGACGACTTCGTCCACCCCGTCCACGTGCCCGTACCGGACACCGCGCTTCACCTGCGGCCGATCCGGGAGGCGGACACCCCGATCGACTACCCGGCCGTGATGGGCTCCCGGGAGCGCCTGTGGGAGATCTTCGGCCCGGCCTGGGGCTGGCCCGCGGAGACGATGACCTACGAGGCGGACCGCATCGACCTGCTGCGGCACGAGAAGGAGATCGCCGCGCACCAGTCGTTCAACTACGCGCTGCTGGACGAGCAGGAGACGGCGATCCTCGGCTGCGTCTACATCGACCCGCCCGAGCGCGCCGGGGCCGACGGGGAGATCTCCTGGTGGGTGGTGGACGAGCTCGCCGGCGGCGAGGTGGAGCGCGCGCTCGACGTGTTCGTGCCGCAGTGGATCAGCGCCGACTGGCCGTTCCGGCAGCCCCGTTACCTGGGCCGCGACATCAGCTGGCAGGACTGGCTCGCGCTGCCGCCCGCCTCGTGAAGGCCGAAGAGTTATGGGCCCGAAGGAAGGACAGCACATCTTGATGTCAGCAACGGAGCCGATGACTCTCCTCGTTGCCGCAGTCATCGTGCACGACCGGGAGACCGACCGCGTGGTGCTCATCCAACGCGGGCCGAAGGCGAAGTTCGGGCAGGGGCTGTGGGACCTGCCGGTCGGGAAGAGTGAGCCGGGTGAGCCGATCACCGTGACGGCTGTCCGGGAGCTGGAGGAGGAGACCGGGTTGATCGTGGCGCCCGAGGCGCTGCGGCTCGCTCAGGTGATCCATGGGGCGCGTGGGGTCGAGGCGCCGAACGGGTTTCTGACCGTCGTCTTCGCCGCCGACGCATGGTCGGGGGAACTGGTCAACCGGGAGCCCGAGAAGCATGCCGAGGTCGCGTGGGTGCCCGCCCGTGCGCTCCCGGCGGAGCTGGTGCCCACGGTGGACAGCACGATCAGGTCCTACCTGGACGGCGTACCCGGGGTGACGTTCCACGCCTGGCTCTGAAAGAGCCCGGCCAGGCGGGCGCGGTAGAGGACGGCCAGGGTGAAGCCGCAGGTGATCCGGCCGTCCGCGACGCGGCGTTCCGCCTCGGCGAACGGGAGGCGGACGGCGCGGCGGATGCCCTCGGCCCGCTCGACCTCGCCGAAGCCGGAGACTCGGGCCGCGTAGAGCCGGACGCTGCCGCCGGACAGGCCGGTGTCGGGGTACAGGGTGCCGAGCGGGATCAACTCGTCCGCCTCGGCGTCGAGTTCCTCGGCGAGCTCGCGGCGGGCGTTCTGCTCGTCGGAGCAGTCGGCCTCGCCGCCGCCCCGGGGGGCCTCCAGGTGCCAGGAGCGGGTGGGGTGGCGGTAGTGGTCGAGGAGGATCACGTCGCCGTCGGCGAGGATCGGCAGTACGACAGCACCCGGGACTCCCGCTGTCGGCAGGATCCGCAGGTGCAGGCCGAGGCCGCCGCCGGGGAAGCGGACCGGGTCGCGGACCAGGGTGACGTACGGATCGGCGTAGACGACGCCGAGTTGGGCCGCCGCCACCGGCGCGGGCGGCACGGCGCGCACGGCGGCCGCGATCTCGGCGGGGTCGGTGAGGATCTCGATGCCGTCCGGGTCGCCACGAAACAACTCGGGCCGGTGGAGACGCAGTTGCGCGTAGCGGTCCGGGCCCATCAGGCGGGCCGGCCGGGCTCGGTCAGTTCGGCGGTACGGGCTGCGCGGGCGAGTTCGGGCTGCTCCTGGCAACCGGCCGACCGGAGTTCGGCGATCAGCTTCTCCCACTGGCGCTGCCCGTTGCCCGGGAAGCGGCCTTCGAGCAGGCGCAGGCCGGCGCCGAGGCGGGCCTGTTCCGCGCGGCCGACCTGACGGTTGATCACCATGCGCAGCACGACCGGCGCGGCCTTGGTGGCGAACGAGCTGCCGACGTCACCGAGGATCGTGAAGACCGGGTTGGGGCCGAGCAGCACGCGCACCGAGGCGGTGGCCACGTCGATGAAGAGCTCGACCTTCGGCGTCCACCGGGCCAGCTTCGCGGCGACCTTGCGCCGGGCCGCCCGTGCACTCGCCTCGCTGAGCATCGCGACATAGCTGGCGACCACCGCCGGTGCGCCGCGTTCCGGGTCGGCGAAGTGCAGCGGGTCGGCGAGTTCGGGGTCGGCCAACAGGCCCTGGAGCGTGCTCAGGTAGCGCCGCCACTGCTCGGTGTCGCGCAGCGCCAGCACGTCGGCCAGCTCCAACTCGGCGAAGGAGTCGAGGAAGAGGCCCTCCTGGACGACGTCGAACGCGGTGCGCCGGACGATCTCGACCAGCTGCTCGGGCGACAGCTCGGCGCCCGGCGCCTGCCGCTTCAGGTGCCACTCCTGCAGCGCGGTGCGCGGCGCCGCGCCCTGCGGGGTGAGCGCGTAGGCGCCGAGCCGGTCGGCCAGGTTGACGTTGTAGGCGAGGTCGATGACCTGCTTGATCTCAGCCCCGAAGGCCCGCTGCCGGTCGTAGCTGCGGTCGGCGGGGTTGGTCCCGGCCGCCACGACGAACTCCCGGTAGAGCGCGTCGCGCAGCACCAGGCCGCTGCGCCGGATCTCGGCCTGGCAGAAGTCCGCTACGTCGAGCAGCCGTTCGCGCAGTGCCTCGCCGCCGGATGCCGGGATGTCCAGCGCCCGGGAGAGCGCGGGGACGTCGATCAGGCCCAGGTTGTGCGCGTAGCGGGAGAACTCGACGCCCAGCGCCCGCGCCTCGGTGGCGTTCGCCTGCTCGTCCCAGTCGAGGCGCAGGCAGGTCATCCGGACCTCCTGGGCGACCTGCACCCAGTCCGGCCAGACCTGTTCGGCCTCGTGCCGCCCGAACTCCGGCTCCTGGACCGGCGAGGACTCGTTCCACAGGAAAGGGACCAGCACGCCGTCCGCGAGCAACTTCTTGAAGGCGTCGCGGCCGGGCGACTTCCTCCGGTAGTCCGTGGAGACTGCCGAATTGTTGTACAGGTAGGCCCGGTTGACCACGACCTGCTCGGCGTTGATCAGCGCCCGGATGTACTCCGCCCGGATCCGGCCCGCCTGGCTGCGCAGCGCGGCCCCGCGCGAGGTGCTGCCGTCCCAGATGCCGCGCACCTCGCGGGTGGCCAGCCACTGGTTGTCCAGCGCCTGGGCGACCACCGGCACGGCGCGCAGCCCCTCCGGCCTGACCCGCTCGAACTCGACGTTGGCCTCGACGGACATGTCCCTCCCCCAAGCGACACTGCGAACGACTCTGCGGCGGACCGGGTCCGCCGCAGAATCACCCTAGCGTCCGGGGCGCACCGTGATCTCGGTAATCTCCGCATCGCGCGGCAGATCCAGCGCGGTCAGCACCGCCGTGGCGACCGAGGACGGCGCGATCCAGCGCTCGTTCTCGTACGCCTTGCCCTCCTGCTGGTGCACCTTCTCCTGCATCGGGGTCGCCGTGCGGCCCGGGTAGACCGTGGTCACCCGGACGCCGGCCGCGTGCTCCTCGTGGCGCAGCGAGTCGGCGAGCGCGCGCAGGCCGAACTTGCTGGCGGCGTACGAGCCCCACTCGGCGTGCGCGGCCAGGCCCGCACCGGAGTTGACGAAGACCACGTGACCGCGGGCCATCCGCAGCTGCGGCAGCATCAGGCGGGTCAGCTCGGCGGGCGCGACCAGGTTGACCGCCAGCGTCTCGTTCCAGACCTTGACCGGCGTCTCGCCGACCGGGCCGAGCTCGACCATGCCGGCGACGTGCAGCAGCGAGTCGAGCTGCAGCGGCGGGCTCTGGTGGCCCAGGGCCCAGGAGAGCTTGGCCGGCTCGGCCAGGTCGCCGATCAGGGTCTGCGCGGTCGGGAAGCGCTCACGGAGCTGGGCGGCGCGCCGGGCGTCGCGGGCCAGCAGCCAGAGCTCGTCGCCACGGGCCGCGAGCTGCTCGGCGACGACGGCGCCGATGCCGGAGCCGGCGCCGGTGAGGAGGTGGGTAGCCATCGATGAACGTCCCGTCAGGAGGAAGCGGAGGAGGCCGAGGAGGCCGAGGAGGGGGCGGCAGCGGCGAGGTGGGTGAAGACCTCGGCGGGGGTGTCGGCGAAGCTGATCAGCTCGGCGAGCGGGCGCGGCAGGAAGCCCTCGGCGTCCATCCGGGCGAGCTGGGTGCGCAGCCCGTCGTAGAAGCCCTCGGTGTCCAGGAAGACGACCGGCTTGCCGTGCAGGTTGTGCTTCTTGAGCTCCAGCACCTCGGTGACCTCGTCCAGCGTGCCGAGGCCGCCGACCAGCACGACGACCGCGTCCGCGCGGGCCAGCAGCTGGGCCTTGCGCTCGGCCAGGTCGCGGGTCATCACCAGCTCGTCGGCACCCGGGTAGCCCTTGTGCGCGAGCAGCTCGACCAGGATCCCGACGAGCTTGCCGCCGGCCGCCTTGACCTCGTCGGCGAGCAGGCCCATCAGGCCGGCGTTGGAGCCGCCCCAGACCAGGGTGTGGCCGCCGGCGCCGAGCAGGCGGGCGAACTCGGCGGCCGGGGCGGTGTAGCGCTCGTCGAGCGAGTAGGCGGAGCAGAAGACCGTGATGTTCATAGTTGAAGAGACTAATCAGACCTCGGTGACGGCCCGACGCTCGGTCGACGCGATCGTCGCCGAGCCGACCACGCGCGTGCCGTCGTACAGCACCACCGCCTGCCCCGGCGCAATGCCGCGCGCCGGCTGGTCGAGCTGCACCCGCAGCTCGCCGTCCACGACCGACGCGCTGACCGGGATCTCCTCGCCGTGCGCGCGCAGCTGCGCGGTGTAGCGCCCGTCCGCCGCCGGCACCGCGCCGCACCAGCGCGGCCGGATCGCGGTGAGCCCGAGCACGTCCAGCCCCTCCACCGGGCCGACCGTCACGGTGTTGTTCACCGGCGAGATGTCCAGCACGTAGCGCGGCTTGCCGTCCGCCGCCGGGCGGCCGATCCGCAGGCCCTTGCGCTGGCCGATGGTGAAGCCGTACGCACCGTCGTGCTCGCCGACCTTGACGCCCTCGGTGTCCACGATGTCGCCGGTCGCGGTGCCCAGGTGCCTGGCCAGGAAGCCCTGGGTGTCGCCGTCGGCGATGAAGCAGATGTCGTGGCTGTCCGGCTTCTTCGCGACCGCCAGGCCGCGCTGCTCGGCCTCGACGCGGATCGCGTCCTTCGTGGTGTCGCCGAGCGGGAAGAGCGAGTGCGCGAGCTGCTCGGCGTCCAGCACCCCGAGTACGTACGACTGGTCCTTGGCGGCATCCACCGCCCGGTGCAACTCGCGGCCACCGCCGGGCAGTTCGACGATCCGCGCATAGTGCCCGGTGCACACCGCGTCGAAGCCCAGCGCGATCGCCTTGTCCAGCAGCGCGGCGAACTTGATCTTCTCGTTGCAGCGCAGGCACGGGTTCGGCGTGCGGCCGGCCGCGTACTCGGCGACGAAGTCGTCGATCACGTCCTCGCGGAACCGCTCGGCGAGGTCCCAGACGTAGAACGGGATGCCGATCACGTCGGCGGCGCGCCGGGCGTCGCGGGAGTCCTCGATCGTGCAGCAGCCGCGGGCGCCGGTGCGGAACGACTGCGGGTTGGACGAGAGCGCCAGGTGCACGCCGGTGACTTCGTGCCCGGCTTCGGCCGCGCGGGCAGCGGCGACGGCGGAGTCGACGCCGCCGGACATCGCGGCGAGGACGCGCAGACGGGAGCCGGTGGACCGGCCGGTCGGGGCACCAGGGAAGTCAGTCATAGTCCCCCCAGCGTACGCGGGCGCGCGCGGAGTCAGCGCTGCCCGGCCGTGGAGCCGGCGCTGCCCGGCGTCGGATCAGCGCTGCCCGGCGTTGCGGGCCCGGTCCACCACCGGCCCGATCGCCTCCGCGAGCGCGTCCACGTCCGCCTTGCTGGACGGGTGGCCGAGCGAGAAGCGCAGCGAGGAACGGGCGAGGCGCGGCGTCGCGCCGATCGCCAGCAGCACGTGGCTCGGCTGCGGCACCCCCGCCGAGCAGGCCGACCCGGTGGAGACCTCGATGCCGGCCGCGTCGAGCAGCATCAGCAGCGCGTCGCCCTCGCAGCCGGGGAACGAGAAGTGCGCGTTGGCCGGGAGTCGGCCGAGATCGTTCGGGTCGCCGTTCAGCACGGCGTCCGGAACGGCGGCCAGCACCCGGGCGATCAGGTCGTCACGCAGCGCGCTCAGCGCGACGGCGTGCTCCTCGCGGCGGGCCACCGCGAGCTCGGCGGCGACGGCGAACCCGGCGGCGGCCGGCACGTCCAGCGTCCCGGAGCGCACGTCGCGCTCCTGGCCGCCGCCGTGCAGCAGGGGGACCGGCGCGACCCCGCGGGAGAGCAGCAGCGCGCCGACGCCGTACGGGCCGCCGATCTTGTGCCCGGTGACGGTCAGCGCGTCCAGCCCGGAGTCCGCGAAGGAGACCGGCACCTGACCCAGCGCCTGCACCGCGTCGGCGTGCATCGGGATCCCGAACTCGCGCGCGATGGCCGACAGTTCGGTGATCGGCTGGAGCGTGCCGATCTCGTTGTTGGCCCACATCACGGTGATCAGCGCGACCGAGGCCGGATCGCTCTCGATCGCCGCGCGCAGCGCCTGCGGGTGCACCCGGCCGTAGCCGTCCACCGGCAGGTACTCGACGGCGGCGCCCTCGTGCTCGGCGAGCCAGTGCACCGCGTCCAGCACCGCATGGTGCTCGACCGGGCTGCACAGCACCCGCACCCGCGCCGGATCGGCGTCCCGCCGGGCCCAGTACAGGCCCTTGACGGCGAGGTTGTCCGACTCGGTACCGCCGGCGGTGAAGACGATCTCGCTCGGCCGGGCACCCAGCGAGGCGGCGAGCGACTCGCGGGACTCCTCTATCACGCGGCGGGCCCGGCGGCCGGCGGCGTGCAGGGAGGAGGCGTTGCCGGTGGCACCCAGGTGCGCCGTCATCGCGGCGATCGCCTCGGGGAGCATCGGGGTGGTGGCCGCATGGTCGAGGTATGGCATGGCGCTGTTAAGTGTAGGCGTCCCGATCACCGGCTTCGGCCCCAGGCCCGGCTACGGCCCGGCGATAGTCACGATTTGGCCATTGCACGGTGTGCAACGCACAGCTAGCCTCGCCGCTCTGGCGACTGGACCGACCGACAGCACGGGCGCCGCGACGCCGCCCACCATCTGCCGGTCGGTCTCACCTATCGGGGAGGTACGGGCTATGTCGCAGACCGTTGACCGGGCGCTGACGATCCTGGCCTCGCTGGGCGACGGCCCGGCCTCGCTGGAGCAGGCCGCGAAGAGGATCGGCGTCCACAAGTCCACCGCCCTGCGGCTGCTGCGCACGCTGGAGGAGCACGGCTTCGTGCACCGCCAGTCCGACCACCGCTACCGGCTCGGCGGCCGGCTGCTCTCGCTCGCCCACTCCGCGCTGGAGGGCATCGACGTCCGCCAGGTCTCCGCGCCCTACCTGGCCTCGCTCAACGAGCGCTACGGCCACACCGTGCACCTCGCGGTGCTGGAGGGCCCCGAGGTGCTCTACGTGGACAAGGTCGAGGCCCGCTATCCGACCGACTCGCGCTGCTGGCTCGGCCCGGCCTCCGGGATCGGCCGGCGGGCGCCCGCCGCGGCGACCGCGACCGGGCGGGTGCTGCTGGCCGACCTGAGCGAGGATCAGCTGACCGCGGCGCTGGACGACATGGAGTTCCCGGCCCGCACGCCGCGCAGCCTGCGCTCGGCCGGCGAACTGCGCGGCGAGCTGACCGCGGTGAGCCGGCAGGGCTGGGCGCTGGACCAGGCCGAGTACGAGGAGGCGGTGAACTGCCTGGCCGCGCCGATCAAGGACAGCGAGGGCAAGGCTATCGCCGCCTGCGCGATCTCCGCCCCGGTCGCCACGGCCGCGGTGGGCGAGCTGAGCCGGCTGCTGCCGGAGCTGCTCTGCACGGTGGAGGCGATCTCGCTGGCCTACGGCGGCTCGCCTACTCCTCGCTGGTGCGAGAACCGTTGCGGTGCCAAGCACGCGGTGCGCGCCAGCCATACTTGAGCGCCAGCATCCGCAGCGCGAACGCGATCATCGCGGCGCTGCTCGCGGTGATCGTGGTCAGGTGGCCGATGGCGATCAGCACGGCCACCAGCGTGGCGCCGACCAGGGCCGGCACGGCGTAGATCTCGCGGTCCCAGCGCAGCAGCGAGGGCGTCTCCATCGCGAGCACGTCGCGGATCACGCCACCGCCGGCCGCGGTCAGCATGCCGAGCGCGACCGAGGCGACCGAGCCGAGCCCGTAGTCGTGCGCCTTCGCGGTGCCGGTCACGCAGAAGAGCCCGAGCCCGAGCGCGTCCAGCGTCTGCATGCTGCGGTTGATCCGCTCCACCTCGGGGTGCAGGAAGAACACCACGATGCCGGCCACCAGCGGCGTCAGGAAGTACCCGAGGTTGGTGAACGCGACCGGCGGGGTGGCCCCGATCAGCAGGTCGCGCACGATGCCGCCGCCGAGCGCGGTGGCCTCGGCCAGGACGCAGATGCCGAAGATGTCCATGTTCTTGCGGACGGCGAGCAGTCCACCGGAGACGGCGAAGACGAAGATGCCGACCAGGTCGAGGGTCTGCTGTACATCGGGCGAGAAAATCTGCGAGGTCACCGAACTAGTGTGCCCTTCGACCGAGGCCACCCCGCCTCACGTCTCACCCGCGCACCGGGTTGCCTGTGCTATTTCCCCCAGCTGCGCGAGGAGAGCACCAGCCGGTAGCCGTCCGGGTCGCGCAGCGTGACGCCCCACTCGTCCCAGTACGGGTTGTGCGCCGCCACCCGCTCGCCGCCGTGCCGCTCGATCCGGGCGACCAGCTCGGCCGGCACCGGCTCGCCGAGGTAGACCACCACCAGGTCCTCCGGGCCGGGCCGCGAGACGGCGGCCTGCTCGGGGTCGTCCACCAGCTCCAGGTGCCAGGCGGCGTCCGGCCAGCCGGCCATCACGAGCGAGTGGTCGCCGACCGCGCCGGTGCCGCTGTGGCGCCAGAGCACGTCGAGGCCCAGGCCCTCGACCCAGAACCGCTCGATGGCGGCGAGGTCGGCGCTGGGACGGGCGATCCGCAGGTGGGCCTGGGCATTGGCGGGCATGGCACTGTCCCCTCGTCGGGCGATCGACTGATCATGCGACCAGTCGATCTTCACCGTAACGAGGGGACAGTCGGCCCGGATCGGGCGAACGACCTAGGCCGGCAGCCGTCCCGCAGTCCTAGGGCCGCTTGACCTAGGACCGCTTGACCTAGGACCGCTTGGCCTAGGACCGCTTGGTCTGCGCGGGCACCTGGCCCTCCGGCGTACCGGCGCCGTCGCCGTCGCCCTCGGGGAAGTGGCACGCCGCCTGGTGCCCCGGTCGCAGCTCCAGCAGCGGCGGCTCCTGCGCCGCGCAGATGTCCTGCGCCTTCCAGCAGCGGGTCCGGAACCGGCAACCGCTCGGCGGGTTGATCGGCGAGGGCACGTCGCCGGTCAGCAGGATCCGCTCCCGGCGCTCCTTGCGACGCGGGTCGGGCACCGGCACGGCCGACATCAGCGCGGTCGTGTACGGGTGCGCCGGCCGGGCGTAGAGCGAGTCCCGGTCGGCGATCTCGACGATCTTGCCCAGGTACATCACCGCGACCCGGTCCGAGACGTGCCGGACCACCGAGAGGTCGTGCGCGATGATCAGGTAGGTCAGGCCGAGCTCCTTCTGCAGGTCGTCGAGCAGGTTGACGACCTGGGCCTGGATCGAGACGTCGAGCGCGGAGACCGGCTCGTCCGCCACGATCATCTTCGGCCGCAGCGCGAGCGCCCGGGCGATCCCGATCCGCTGGCGCTGACCGCCGGAGAACTCGTGCGGGTAGCGGTTGTAGTGCTCGGGGCTGAGCCCGCACAGCTCCAGCAGCTCCTGGACCGTCTTCTTGATGCCGCCCTCGGTGGCCACCTTCTGCAGCCGGAACGGCGCACCGACGATCGTGCCGACCGTGTGCCGCGGGTTCAGCGAGGAGTACGGGTCCTGGAAGATGATCTGCAGGTCCTTGCGCAGCGGCCGCATCGCCCCGGTGCCCAGGTGGGTGATGTCGGTGCCGTTGAACTCGACCTTGCCGCCGGTCGGTTCGTCGAGCCGGGTGATCAGCCGGCCCATCGTGGACTTGCCGCAGCCGGACTCCCCCACCACGCCGAGCGTCTCACCCGGGCGCACCGAGAAGGAGAGGCCGTCCACCGCCCGGACGGCGCCCGACTGGCGTCGCAGCAGGCCCTTGGTGATCGGGAAGTGCCGCTCCAGGTCGGTGACGCGCAGCAGCGGTTCACGGTCGGCGGCGGGTGCGGGTGCGGGTGCGGCCTTGGCCTGTGTGTCCGTCATGATGCTCAGATCTCCATGGTGTTCACAGCCGGGCCGTTCACAGTCGGGGCGCGATCTCGTCGGCGAAGATCCGATGGCGCTCGGCGGCCGGCAGATGGCACGCGGCGAAGTGCGCGGGCCCGGCCTCGGCCAGCACCGGCCGCTCCGTCGTCGAGCGGCCGCCGGTCAGTTCGGCGTACGGGCAGCGCGGGTGGAAGGCGCAGCCGCTCGGCACGTTGATCAGGCTCGGCGGGGTGCCCTTCACCGGGATCAGGCGCTCCTGGAGGTCCCGGTCCAGTCGCGGCATCGAGCCCAACAGGCCCCAGGTGTACGGGTGTTCCGGGGCGTCGAAGAGCGTGGTGGCGGGCCCGCGCTCGACGCACCGGCCGCCGTACATCACCAGGATGTCGTCGGCCAGCTCGGCCACCACGCCGAGGTCGTGGGTGATGATGATGACCGCCGAGCCGAACTCCTTCTGCAGGTCCCGGATCAGGTCCAGGATCTGCGCCTGGACGGTGACGTCCAGCGCGGTGGTCGGCTCGTCGGCGATCAGCAGCGAGGGGTCGTTGACCAGCGCCATCGCGATCATCGCGCGCTGGCGCATGCCGCCGGAGAACTGGTGCGGGTGGTCGTCCACCCGCCGGTCCGGCTGCGGGATGCCCACCCGGTCGAGCATCTCGATCGCCCGGGTGCGGGCCTCCTTCTTGGTGGCCGACGGGTTGTGCGCCCGGTACGCCTCGATGATCTGCGCGCCCACCGTGTAGTACGGGTGCATCGCGGTCAGCGGGTCCTGGAAGATCATCGCCATCTCGCGGCCGCGCAGCTTGCGCACCCGCTCCGGCTCGGCGCCGACCAGCTCCTGGCCGTTCAGCCAGATCTCGCCGCTGATCTGCGGGGCGCCACGCTTGGTGCCCATCCGATGCAGGCCCATGATCGAGAGCGAGGTGACGGACTTGCCCGACCCCGACTCGCCGACGATGCCGAGCGTCTTGCCCTTCTCCAGCGTGAAGCTCAGGCCGTCCACCGACTTCACCAGACCGTCGTCGGTCGGGAAGTGCACCTTCAGGTCGCGCACGGCCAGGAAGCTGTCCGGCGCCCCGACGGCGCTGTCCACCTGCGTCTGGGCGGCGGTCTTGTCGGTCTTGCTCATGCCAGCCTCACCCGGGGATCGACAACGGCGTACAGCACATCGACCAGCAGGTTGGCGATGATGATGAAGAACCCGGCGAAGAGCGTGACACCCATGATCACCGGAAGGTCGCTGGAGGCGATCGAACTGACCGCCTCGTAGCCGAGACCACGCAGGTTGAAGGTGGTCTCGGTGAGCACCGCGCCACCGATCAGGCCGCCCAGGTCCATGCCGAAGATGGTCAGGATCGGGGTCAGCGTGGAGCGCATCGCGTGCTTGCCGATGACGGTCCGCTCGTTCAGGCCCTTGGCCCGCGCGGTGCGGATGTAGTCCTCGCCGAGCACGTCCAGCAGCGTGGCCCGGGTGAGCCGGGCGTACGTCGCCGCGTACAGGAACGCGAGGGTGATCCACGGCAGTGCCAGGTTCTGCGCCCAGGCGATCGGGTCCTGGGTGAGCTCCACGTAGTCGTGCGGGAACCAGCCGAGCTGGTAGACGAAGATCGCGCTGGCCAGCATGCCGGTGAAGTAGATCGGCAGCGAGACACCGGCCAGGGCGACCGTCATCGAGAAGCGGTCCATCAGGGTCCGGCGGCGCAGCGCCGAGACCACGCCGGTCGCGGTGCCGAAGCCGAGCCAGAGCACCGAGGCGCCGGCGGCGAGCGAGGCGGTGACCCCGAGCCGGTTCAGCAGCAGCGGCCAGACGGCCTGTTCGGTCTTGAACGAGTACCCGAAGCACGGCGCGGCGCAGTGGGTGATGTCGGTCCCGGCGTTGTAGTCGCGGCCGACCACCAGGCCCTTCAGGAACAGGCCGTACTGCTCGATGATCGGCTTGTCCAGGCCCATCTTGTGCCGGATGCCTTCCAGCGCCACCTTGTCGGCGATCTTGCCGACGTACAGCAGTGCGGGGTCGCTACCCGTGAGTTTCGGCACCATGAAGAAGATGCCGAAGGTCACCGCGGAGACCACCAGCAGCATGACGACCACGTTGACGAGCCGTCGGATGAAATACACCAGCACTGCGGCCGGCACCGCCCCGGGCCGGCCGGGTTCCCCTGTAGGGATCCCCGGCCGACCACGGCGGAGCCTTCACCTGCCCTTCGGTCTAGCTGTGCGAACTACGGAGGTGGACTGGCGGGTTACTTGCCGTCGGAGGTGCCGAGGGCCTGGAAGTCCACCTCGCCGAAGGCCTGCGAGACATAGACGTTGGTCAGCCGCGGGTTGCGGTAGTTCAGCGCCTTGTCCGCGACGACCGGCAGGTAGTAGCCGCCGTCGATGACCTTGTGGTTGATCTGCTGGTAGATCTGGGCGGCCTTCTCCGGGTCGGTCTCCGCGCTCGCCTGGTCGAACATCGAGTTGATCTGCGGGTCGTTGAGCTCGGAGTAGTTGTTGTTGCCGTTGCTGGTGATGAAGCGGCCGTCCACCAGCGGCTGCAGGAAGCCGGAGCCGTTCGGGTAGTCGGCGCCCCAGCCCATCACGATCAGGCCGTAGCCCTTGCTGTGCACGACGTCCGGCGCGCCGATCACCGAGGAGATCAGCTTGCCGTCGTACTGGTCGATGTTCGCGGTGACGCCGATCGCCTTGAGCGAGGTCTGCAGCGCGACGGCGGTGTTGACCTCCTTGTCCTTGTTACCGCGGACGGCGATCGTGGTGGTGAAGCCGCTCGGCTTGCCGCAGGCGGCCAGCTCCGACTTCGCCTTCTCGATGTTCGGCTTGCCCTGGGTCAGGCCGTACGGGTCGTAGTTGTCCGAGCCGAGGATGTTCGGCGGCAGCATGTTGCCGTAGGTCGAACCGGACACCGGGCCGCCGCGCGCGGTCTGCAGCGCGGTCGTGTCGGCCGCGTAGATCACCGCGTTACGGCAGTGGATGTTGTCGAACGGCGCGACCTTGGGGACCAGCGAGATGTAGCGGATGAAGCCGCTGTACGGGTCGTCCGTGTTGGCCTTTTGCGACGGGTCGGTGAGCACCTTGACCTGGGCGGCCTGGGAGAGGCCGGTCTGGCTGAAGTCGATGTCGGCGGTGCCGGCCAGCAGCCGGGAGTCCATGTCGTCCGCGTTGGTCGTGATGGTCAGGTTGACCGCGTCCGGGAGTGCCTTGCGGATCGTGTCGGTGGACTGGTCCCACTGGTCGTTGCGGACCAGCGAGACCGACTTGCCCGGGTCGATCGACTTGAACTTGTACGGGCCCGAGGAGATCGGGTGGCTGCCGTAGTTGGCGCCGGTGTCCGACTTGGCCGGGACGGGCGAGGCGCTGCCCATCGCGAGCAGGTACGGGAAGTTCGAGTCGGGCTTGGCCAGGCTGAAGATGATGGTGTTGTCGTCCGGCGTCTGCACCGACTTCAGACCCAGCTTGTTGGGGTCGGTGTCGGTGTAGGGGCCCTTGTAGTTCTGGCCCTCGTCCAGGTCGTTGATCAGGTAGGTCGGGCCGCCGCTGATCACGTCCTGCGCGAACGGGCGCTCGATGCCGTACTTGATGTCCTTGGACGTGATCGGGGTGCCGTCCTCGAACTTCAGACCGCTCTTCAGCTTGAAGGTGTAGGTCTTGCCGTCCGCGGAGACGGTCGGCTGCTCGGTGGCCAGGTCCGGCACCAGCTTCAGGCCGGCCGCACCGGGCTTGGAGTCGTAGGCCAGCAGCGTGCGGGCGTAGTAGCGCTCGAAGTTCCAGACCGAGGCGTAGTAGGCGCGGCCCGGATCCCAGGAGTCGGCATCCGTGCTCGTCCACATGTTGATGGTGCCGCCCTTCTTGTCCGAGGCGTTCACCACGCTGGTGGCGGCGGCGTTGAAGCCGCTCGCCGACGAGCCGCTGGCGCTGGGGCCGCCACCGCCGCCCTTGGAGCCGCCGCAGGCAGCGGTGGTGAGGGCCAGCGTGGCCACCAGGGCGGCGGCAGCGAGCGTCCTGTTGCGCGTCATGGGTGTGGATCCTCCTGATGAAGTGCGCGCCGGCGTGGGCCGCCGCGGGCAGGGAGTCCCCAGAGGGGAGCCGGGCCTTGGGCCAGTGGTGAACCGCGGTACGGGAAGGGTCAGTTGCCCTTGGGGTCGAGCGCGTCGCGCAGACCGTCACCGAAGAGGTTGAACGAGAGCACGGTGATGAAGATCGCCATGCCGGGGACCACCATGTAGGTCGGGTCGACCTGGTAGATCTTCGTGGCGTCCGAGAGCATCTGTCCCCAGGACGGGGTCGGCGGCTTCACGCCGGCGCCGAGGAAGCTGAGCGCGGCCTCACTCAGGATGTTGGTGGGGATGATCAGCGTCGTGTAGACGAGGATCGGCGCCACCAGGTTCGGCAGCAGCTCGCGCAGCAGAATGTGCACACCGCCGGCGCCCAGGCTGCGGGCCGCGTCCACGAACTCGCGCTCGCGCAGCGAGAGGGCCTGGCCTCGCACGATGCGGCCGATGTACGGCCAGCCGAAGAAGCCGATGACCAGGATCAGGATCAGCATCCGCACGCCGCTGCCGGAGAGGCCGAGCAGCGAGTCCGGCATCACCGAGACCAGCGCGATGCTGAACAGCAGCTGGGGGAAGGCGAGCAGGACGTCCATCACGCGGCTGATCACGGCGTCCACCCAGCCGCCGAAGTAGCCCGCGGCGATGCCGAGCAGGACTCCGATGATCACCGAGACCGCGGCGGACAGGAAGGCCACCAGCAGCGAGATCTGCGCTCCGTAGAGGATCCGGCTGAAGACGTCCCGGCCGAAGGTCGGGTCGACGCCCAGCAGGAACTGGCCGTTGATGCCGCCGAACGAGCCCTTGGGGAGCCCGAGGTTGGGGTCGATCTGGTCCGGGTGCGGCTGGTCCGGCGGGTGGCCGAGGAGCGAGCTCAGCACCGGCGCGAAGATCGCGGCGAGGATCAGCAGGATCACCACGACGCCGCCGGTGAGCGCGACCTTGTCCTGCTTCAGGCGGGCCCACGCGATCTTGCCGGGCGAGCGGCCCTCGATCCGCTTGGCTTCCTGGGCCGGTTCGGCCGCGGGATCGCCCGGTGCGGGGGCGGTGGTGTCGGTGGGTGTGGTCATGGGCAGTTCGGGTCCCCTCGCCGACGGTTGTCGGCCCATGGGCAGTCAGGGGGCAGGCGCGACCATGTCAGGTCCAGGTCAGGACCCGCGGTCTATGCACCCCTGGCTGCTCGGCTGGTGCGGTGCGCAGAACTCTCCATGCTGCGAACAGGCTTGCGCCAGCCCTCCCCCTCGAAGGATGCCCAACTGTGATCTATTGGGATTCAAGATCACTAAACCCCGGGGTCGCATATCGGCCACCCGCCGGACACATGCGGCCTGGTCAGCGGGCATGCCGAAGCATGACTGACGGATCGTCAGTCATGCCCGAAAGGGAAGAGGTGCTGCCCGATCAGTTGACGGAGAGTGAACGGAAGGCCCGCGCACGCCGGTCTGTACCAGCCGGATGCGGGGTCGTTTCAGCGCGCGACGCGCGGGGCGTCTCAGCGCGCGGGGCGGGGCGGCCAGGGCTGCTGCGGCCACCCGTGGCCGGTGCCCGGCGGCGGCTGCGAACCCGGGGCCGGATAGCCGTACGAACCCTGGTGCGGCGCCTGCCCCGGCGCCACCCCCGGCGGATACGGCACAGCCGGCACAGCCTGCACGACCGGCGCGGCGGGGTACGGCGACGCGGTGGCCTCGCGGTGGTAGAACGGCCGGGCGTGGGCGTGCATCCAGAGCGCCACCGGGTCGTACTCGTCGCTCATCGCCACGGTCGAGACCGCGAGGCCGGGCGGCGCCTGCGCGATCGCCCGCTGCATCAGCGCCCGGACCGCCTCGACGGCCGGCGGCGAGGTGTCGTACAGCTCCAGCCCGATCGCCAAGTACGCTTCGCCGACGACCGGTTGCACCCAGGCCCGGCGCAGCGCGCGGACCGGACGGACCGACGGCGCCTGGCGCTCCAGCAGCGCGTAGAACTGCTCGGCCGGCACCTGCGGCTCGGAGAGCTTCAGCGGCCCGGCCGGCAGCCGGTCCAGACCCGCCGCGACCCGGCGCAGATCGGCCCACGGGATGCCGACGCCGCCGCCCGGCGCGTGCGGATCGAGCCACAGGCCCCAGCGGGTGCGGTACAGCGCGGCGGCGATCTCCCGTCCGGAGATCACCTCGTGGCCGCGGGTCCAGCCGCTGGCGGCGAGTTGGCCGGGCGAGGTGGCGGCCGGCGCGTAGCCGTGGCCGGCGAGGTCCATGTTCCCGTACTGTGCGTCCGGACTGCCCGCGCTGCCCTGCCAGAGCAGCATCCAGACCCGGCCCTCGGCGAGGGCGTGCAGCAGCCGCTCGTACGCGTCCCAGCGCTCCGGTGCGACCTCGCGCAGCGCGCGCTCCAGGGCGCCCGGGTCCGCGCCGGGGGCCTGACCCCAGGGGCCCGGCCCGCCACCTGCCGCTCCCGTCGTCACGGTGCGCCCTCTTCCCTGTCCTGGTCCGGCCCGAGCCGACCCACCCCCGGCCCGGCCGGCCTGTCCTGGCCCGACCTGCTGGCCCGGCCCGTCCTGGCCCGACCCGTCCCGCGTCCGGCCGGTGCTCCGGTCCGGCAGCGGGGCCGGTTGGCGGCCGCGCTGTGGGCAGCACGATACGGGGCCCGGCCGACATGCGTCATGCCGGTCGGGCCTGGTGTCGCAGGACGGCTCAGAACCGCTCGTAGAACGGCCGGACCTGGTGCAGCATCCAGTCCACCACCGGGTCGGCCGCCAAGTCGAGCAGCACGATGTGCACACCGCCGGGCAGCGGCGCCAGGCCGAGCGCGCGGCCGAGCGCGGCATTAGCCTCGGCCGGGTCGGCGGGCGCGGCCGGATCGAGCTGGACGCCCACGAACAGCACCGTCGGCTCGCCCTCCACCGAGGCCAGCGCCCGCCGGGCCGTCAGCACCCCGGGCAGCGCGGCCAGCTCGGCGCGGACCGCCGTCAGGAAGGCCACCGGCTCCTCGGCCGGCTCCGGCTCGCGCAGCGCGACCCGGGCGCCCTGCGGCGGCTGCGCGCCCGGCTCAGCGCCCCAGCGATCCCCCTGCGGCCCCCGGCGCAGCTCGGCGACGCCCTGCGGCGGCACCGGGATCCCCACCGGCGCCTCCGGGTTGACCGCGATGCCGATGCCCAGCGGCAGGCCGCGGGCGAACTCCCAGGCCGGCGCGACCGCGCAGGACAGACCGGGGGCGTGCCGCAGGAACTGCTCCTCGGAGGAGAAGACCGGGACGTACGGCCCGCCCGCCAGCTCGATGGTCGGCAGGTCCAGCGCGTGGCCCTGCGGATCGGCGCCGGACGGCAACGGGATCCACACCTGGCTGCGCGCGAGCACCTCGATCACCCGGGCGGTCGCCGCCGGCTCGCCGAGCGCGGCGGTGAGCACCTGCTCCAGCTCGTTGGCCGGCCAGCCGCCGCCGGCCGGTGCCTGCCCGGGCTCGGCCCACCCCTCTGTTCTCATAGTGCAAGCGTACCGAGCCCTCCCCTCCCGCTCGGGCGCACCGGCATGCCATGATGTGCCCGTTGTCCCCGTGTCCGACAACCGAACGGCTGTACCGGACCACCGGACCGACCAACTTCATACTGGCCGCTCGAACCCGCGCGGGAGAGTCCGGAGGTGCCCACGGCACGGACCGGCGCCGAAGGAGCAAGTCCTCCCCGGAATCTCTCAGGCACCCTTACCGCACGGGCGAGGCGAATCTGGAAAGTGGAACACGGCCGTGCCGTGCGCCCACCCACGGTGCAAGCCGCGTCATCCTTGGTGGTGTGCGGTGAAGCTCTCAGGTTGCGACGACAGACGGGGAGACTCCACCCCCGCATGTCCGCAACCAGCCACGGGAGTCCCACCATGTCCCCCCGCCTGACCGCGCTCGACGCCCTGCACCGTTCCCTCGGCGCGACCATGACCGACTTCGCCGGCTGGGACATGCCGCTGCGCTACGGCAGCGAGCGCGAGGAGCACCTCGCCGTCCGTACCAAGGCCGGCCTCTTCGACCTCTCGCACATGGGCGAGATCACCGTCTCGGGACCGCAGGCCGGCGAGCTGCTCGACCACGCGCTGGTCGGCTTCATCTCGGCCCTCGGCGTGCTGCGCGCCCGGTACACGATGATCTGCCGCGAGGACGGCGGCATCCTGGACGACCTGATCGTCTACCGGACCGGCGAGCAGGAGTACATGGTCGTCGCGAACGCCTCCAACGCCCAGGTGGTGCTGGACGCGCTGACCGAGCGCGCGGCCGGCTTCGACGCGACGGTGCGCGACGACCGCGACGCCTACGCGCTGCTCGCCGTCCAGGGCCCGGAGGCGAACGGCATCCTCGCCTCGCTCACCGAGGCCGACCTGCCCGGCCTGAAGTACTACGCACTGCTGCCCACCACGGTGGCCGGCAAGGACGTCTGGCTGGCCCGCACCGGTTACACCGGCGAGGACGGCTTCGAGATCTTCTGCGCCCCCGGCGACGCCGAGCACCTGTGGCAGGCGCTGACCGAGGCCGGCTCCGCCGCCGGCCTGATCCCGTGCGGCCTGTCCTGCCGCGACACGCTGCGCCTGGAGGCCGGCATGCCGCTGTACGGGCACGAGCTGGACACCTCGCTGACCCCGTTCGACGCGGGCCTGGGCCGCGTGGTGCGCTTCGACAAGACCACCAACGGCGGCGACTTCGTCGGCCGCAAGGCGCTGGAGGAGGCGGCCGCCAAGGCCGAGTCCAACCCGCCGCGGGTGCTGGTCGGCCTGGTCTCCGAGGGCCGCCGGGTGCCGCGCGCCGAGTACGCGGTGGTCGCCGCCGACGGCGCCGTGATCGGCCGGATCACCTCCGGCGCGCCCTCCCCCACGCTCGGCAAGCCGATCGCGATCGCCTACGTGGACGCGGCCTTCGCCGCTGCCGGCGGCGAGGTCGCGGTGGACGTGCGCGGCAAGCACGAGCCGGTCGCGGTCGTCGCGCTGCCGTTCTACAAGCGCGCCCGCTGAAGCCCGGCCGCCGAGCCACCCCTCTCCCTCTCGTCCCACGAAGCAGTCCGCACCGCGGACCGCTTCGCCCTTCCCGCTTCCCATCCTGGAGAATGAACACCATGAGCAACCCGCAGCACCTGCAGTACAGCAAGGAGCACGAGTGGCTGACCACCGCCGACGCTGACGGCGTCTCGATAGTCGGCATCACCGAGCACGCCGCCACCGCCCTCGGCGACATCGTCTACGTGGACCTGCCCGCCGTCGGCGACACCGTCACCGCCGGCGAGACCTGCGGCGAGCTGGAGTCCACCAAGTCGGTCAGCGACCTGTACTCCCCCGCCACCGGCGAGGTCGTCGAGATCAACGACGAGGTCGTCGCCGACCCGGCGCTGGTCAACTCGGCCGCTTTCGAGGGTGGCTGGCTGTTCAAGCTGCGCATCTCCGACGCCCCCGCGGACCTGCTCAGCGCCGACGAGTACACCGCTTTCACCGCCGGCTGACCACTGCTCGACGGGGCGGCCCCAGCGCGGCGGCCGCCCCCGCCGGTCCCACCCGCCCTGCCCGCCCGTCGCCCGCCACCACCCTCCACCGGCGCGCTTCGCGCGACTGCCCTGATTGGGAAGACGCCACCATGACTGTCCTCAACCAGTCCCTGCACGCTCTCGACCCCGAGATCGCCGCCGCGGTCGACGCCGAGCTGCACCGTCAGCAGTCCACCCTCGAAATGATCGCCTCCGAGAACTTCGCCCCGGTGGCGGTCATGGAGGCCCAGGGTTCGGTGCTGACCAACAAGTACGCCGAGGGCTACCCCGGCAAGCGCTACTACGGCGGGTGCGAGCACGTCGACGTGGTCGAGCAGATCGCGATCGACCGGATCAAGGAGCTGTTCGGCGCCGAGCACGCGAACGTCCAGCCGCACTCCGGTGCGCAGGCGAACGCCGCCGCGATGTTCGCTCTGATCAAGCCGGGCGACACGATCCTGGGTCTGAACCTGGCCCACGGCGGCCACCTGACCCACGGCATGAAGATCAACTTCTCCGGCAAGCTCTACAACGTGGTCGCGTACCACGTGGACGAGCAGACCAGCCTGGTCGACATGGAGGAGGTCGAGCGCCTCGCCAAGGAGCACCAGCCCAAGCTGATCATCGCCGGCTGGTCCGCCTACCCGCGCCAGCTCGACTTCGCCGAGTTCCGCCGGATCGCCGACGAGGTCGGCGCGCTGCTGATGGTCGACATGGCCCACTTCGCCGGCCTGGTGGCCGCGGGCCTGCACCCGTCCCCGGTCCCGTACGCGGACGTGGTCACCACCACCACGCACAAGACCCTGGGCGGCCCGCGCGGCGGCGTCATCCTCTCCAAGGCCGAGTGGGCCAAGAAGATCAACTCCGCGGTCTTCCCCGGCCAGCAGGGTGGTCCGCTGGAGCACGTGATCGCCGCCAAGGCCGTCTCCTTCAAGGTCGCCGCCTCGCCGGAGTTCAAGGAGCGCCAGGAGCGCACGCTGGAGGGCGCCAAGATCCTGGCAGCCCGCCTGCTGCAGGACGACGCGACCGCGGCCGGCGTCTCGGTGCTGTCCGGCGGCACCGACGTGCACCTGGTCCTGGTCGACCTGCGCAACAGCGAGCTGGACGGCCAGCAGGCCGAGGACCGCCTGCACGAGGTCGGCATCACGGTCAACCGCAACGCGATCCCGAACGACCCGCGCCCGCCGATGGTCACCTCCGGCCTGCGGATCGGCACCCCCGCGCTGGCCACCCGCGGCTTCCAGGCCGAGGACTTCCGCGAGGTCGCCGACGTCATCGCCGAGGCCCTGAAGCCGGGCTTCGACGAGGGCAAGGCCACCGCGCTCAAGGCCCGGGTCACCGCGCTCGCCGAGAAGTACCCGCTCTACCCGGAGCTGTAATCCGCATTTCTGCTGTAGGGCCGTGGTCGGCGTCACCCCTGCCGACCCGAGCCTTCACCGGGGGCACCGCGCACACTGGAACGTGAGCCGGTGCCCCTGCCCATGCACCGCCCGCACCGCACTGCGTCACCCCGCACCGCCCCGCACCGCCCGTTCTCTCCACGAGACCAGACAAGGACGTCACCCCCGTGGCCATCAGCGTCTTCGACCTCTTCTCCATCGGCATCGGCCCCTCCAGCTCCCACACGGTCGGCCCGATGCGCGCGGCCCGGATGTTCGCCCGCCGGCTGCGCTCGGAGGGGCTGCTGGACCGCGTCGTCTCCGTCAAGGCCGAGCTGTTCGGCTCGCTCGGCGCCACCGGCCACGGCCACGGCACCCCGAAGGCCGTCCTGCTCGGCCTCCAGGGCGACTCGCCGCGCACGGTGGACGTCACGAAGGCCGACCTCTCGGTCGAGCAGATCAAGCAGTCCAAGCGGATAGCGCTGCTCGGCACCCACGAGATCGACTTCGACCCCGACCTCCAGCTGATCCTGCACCGCCGCCGCTCGCTGCCGTACCACGCGAACGGCATGACCCTGGCCGCGCACGACGCCGCCGGCGAGGTGCTGCTGGAGAAGACGTACTACTCGGTCGGCGGCGGCTTCGTGGTCGACGAGGACGCGATCGGCGCGGACCGCGTGGTGCCCGATGACACCGCGCTGCGCTACCCCTTCCGCACCGGCGAGGAGCTGCTGCGCCTCACCCGCGAGACCGGCCTCTCGATCTCCGGCCTGATGCTGGAGAACGAGAAGGCCTGGCGCACCGAGGAGGAGATCCGCACCGGTCTGCTGGAGATCTGGGGCGTGATGAAGGAGTGCGTCAGCGCCGGCATGTCCCGCGAGGGCATCCTGCCCGGCGGCCTGAAGGTCCGCCGCCGTGCCGCCTCCGGCGCCCGCGCGCTGCGCGCCGAGGGCATCGGCCCGGCCAACGCGATGGAGTGGGTCACCCTCTACGCGATGGCCGTCAACGAGGAGAACGCCTCCGGCCAGCGCGTCGTCACCGCCCCCACCAACGGCGCGGCCGGCATCATCCCCGCCGTGCTGCACTACTTCCAGAACTTCATCCCGGGCGCCGACGACGACGGCATCGTCCGCTTCCTGCTCGCCGCCGGCGCGATCGGCATGCTCTTCAAGGAGAACGCCTCGATCTCCGGCGCCGAGGTCGGCTGCCAGGGCGAGGTCGGCTCCGCCTGCTCGATGGCCGCCGGCGGCCTCGCCGAGGTCCTCGGCGGCACCCCCGAGCAGGTCGAGAACGCGGCCGAGATCGGCATCGAGCACAACCTCGGCCTCACCTGCGACCCGGTCGGCGGCCTGGTCCAGATCCCGTGCATCGAGCGCAACGGCATGGCCTCCGTCAAGGCCGTCACGGCCGCCCGGATGGCCCTGCGCGGCGACGGCCGGCACCACGTCTCGCTGGACAAGGCGATCAAGACGATGAAGGAGACCGGCGCGGATATGAAGGTGAAATACAAGGAGACCTCCCGCGGAGGACTCGCGGTCAACGTCATCGAGTGCTGACCGGGTAGCCGCCTCAGACCCCCCGCTCGCGCACCTTCAGCTCGAACCAGACGCCCTTGCCCCGCGGCAGCAGGTCGGCGCCCCAGCGGTCGGAGAGGTTCTCGACCAGGCGCAGGCCGTAGCCGTGCTCGCCGCCGGGCTCGGCCATGATCAGGCAGGGCAGCGAGCGGGAGGAGTCGCGGACCTCGACGCGCAGCCAGCCGGGGCGGCGGGCCAGGCTGAGGCCGATGGTGCGGCCGCCGGCGTGGTGCAGGGCGTTGGCGACCAGCTCGGAGGTGAGTAACTCGCCGGCCTCCAGGAGCTGGGGCAGTCCCCAGGACTGCAGCACCTTGAGGATGAGCCGGCGGGCGACCGGCCCCGACTCGGGGCGGGACGGGAGCCTGGCCTCCTCTTCGGAGGCCGGATCGCTGAGCCGGGGCAGCACCACCCGTTCCAGCTCCCAGGGGGACAGCCGTTCCAACGCCGCCAGGGCCGACCGCCCGACGATGCCCGAGGGATCGTCAGCGGCCAGGCCCTGGCCCAGATCTGATGACTGATCGACTTCGCCCCATCCCGCCATGCGGACCATCATTGCGCTTGGCGAGCAGCCATGTACGGACAATGACGAAACGATCACTATTCAGTTGGCATATGACAGCGGAACCGCTTGTCCCTCTACCAGGTGGCCCAGGTCATGTTCCAGCCGCTCAGGCCGTTGTCGGGCGTAACCTGGGCGCCCTTCGAGTTGACGACCTTCACGACATCTCCAACCATCGAGGCGGCGTAGAACTTACCCGCGGGGGTGTTCGCGCCGCCGTCGCCGGCCGAGTCCTCGAGGCCGACGCAGCCGTGGCTGACGTTCTCGGAGCCGAAGGTGTCGTGCGAGGACCAGTTGTTGCCGTGCACGTAGGTGCCGGAGTCGGTCAGCCGCATCGCGTGCGGGACCTGCAGGTCATACTCGCCCGGCTTGAGGCCCGGGACGGAGGCGGAGGTCATCCGGGTGGTGCCCTCCTTGTCCTCGATCGTCATGACGCCGTTGTACGTCGGGTGCTCCGCGGAGCCCGAGCTGATCGGGATCACCTGGGTGCCCTGGGCGTTGACCACCGTCATGGTGTGCGCGGCGTCGTCCACCGTGCTGATCTGCGAACGGCCGATGGTGAACGACTCGTCGCGGTCCGAACCACCGTAGACGCCCGGCGAGGTCTCGACGTTCTTCAGCCGGTAGTGGATCTTCACCGTGGTGCCGGGATTCCAGAAATTCTGCGGACGGATATCCAGCCGGTTGCTGCCCATCCAGTGACCCTTGACCTGGGTGCCGTCCGAGGCCTCGAAGGTGATCGCCTTCTGCACCGCGTCCTTGTTCTGGATCGGCATGCCGAAATTGATCGAGACGATCATGCCGACCCCGTAGGTCGCGCCGGTCGTCACATTGTCCTGACTGCGTGAGGTCTTGCTCGGGGTCAGCGTGGAGAAGCTGCTGGTGGCCGTCGTCGCGACGCCGTTGGCGTCGGTGGCCTGGGCGTTCACCTGGTAGCTGGAGGCGACCGCCAGCGGGTTCGCCGGTATCCAGCTCAGCCCGTCCGGCGCGATGGTGCCCTGCACCTGGGCGCCGCCCTTGTCGGTCACCGCGACCTGGGTCAGCTTGCCGCTGCTGACGGCGACCTTGAGCGCGTCCGGCGCCGCGTCCTGGGTGCCGCTCTTCGGCTCGATGTCGACCACCGCCGTCGAGGCCGGCGTGGCCGGTGCGGAGGTCGCGGGCGAACCGGACGCACCGGATGCGCCGGACGCCCCGGCACTGCTGCCCCCATGGCCGGCCGGCGCGGCACCGGCGGCCGTCTTGGTCGCCCCGCTACCGCCGCACGCGGTCGTCAGCAGCAGCGCGCCACCTATTGCGAGTGCCGCTCCCACGCGTATCGAGCGCATTCCTCTACTCCCCTGCTCAGTCCCGTAATCCCTACACGCCCGGGCCGGGCGATCGGTTCCATCCGGTGCGACAATCGGCCGATTCTCGCATCGGATCGTTCACGATCAACGAGTCGGTCCCGGCCCGCGCCCCCTCCGGTCCGGCGCCGCTCCCCGCATGCGCCGAACGGCCCACCCCAGGAAACGCGTCGGGGTGGGCCGTCCGTTGCAGGATCCGGCGAATTTTCAGAGAGTTGTCAGCAACCGGCAAACCCCCAGGTGAACTACCAGGCGTACAACCGGGCGGACTACCAGTTGCTCCAGCCCAGGGTCCAGCCACTCAGGCCGTTGCTCGGGCTGACCGTCTTGCCGATGGAGTTCTTGATGATCACCACGTCGCCGATCAGCGAGGAGGCGTAGAACTTGCCGGCCGTCGAGTTGTCGTCGCCGCCCTTGGCGTCCTGCATGCTGACGCAGCCGTGGCTGGCGTTGGACTGGCCGAACGCGTTGCCCCAGTAGTTGCCGTGCACGTAGGTGCCCGAGTCGGTCAGCCGCATCGCGTGCGGCACGTCCGGCACGTCGTACTCGGAGCCGACGACGTTGGAGACGGTCGCCGAGTTCATCCGGGTGACCTTCTCCTTGCCCTCGATCGTCATGGTGCCGTTCCACGACGGGTTGTCGTCGTTGCCGGTGGTGATCGGGAGCGTCTCCAGCGTCTGGCCGTCGCGCACCACGGTCATCTTGTCGGACTTGGCGTCGGCGGTGGAGATCTGCGAACGGCCGATGGTGAACGACTCGTCGCGGTCCGAGCCGCCGTAGACGCCGGGCGAGACCTCGACGCTCTTCAGCTTGTAGTGGATCTTCACCGTGGTGCCGGACTTCCAGTACTGCTGCGGACGGAAGTCCAGCCGGCGGCTGCCGAACCAGTGACCCTTGACCTGGGTGCCGTCCGAGGCCTCGAAGGTGATGCCCTTGACGACAGCGTCCTTGTTCGTGACGTCCTTGTTGAAGTTCACCGAGACGATCATGCCGACGCCGTACGTCGAGCCGGTCGAGACGTTGTCGTTCGACGAGACCGTCTTGCCCGGCGTCAGCGTGGTGAAGCTGCTGTCCAGCGCGGCCTGCAGGCCGGCCGCGTCCACCGCCTGGGCGTTGACCTTGTAGAGCATGCCGACGGCCAGCGTGCCCGAGGGCGTCCAGGACGACCCGTCGGCCGCTATGGTCCCCTGCACCGCGTTGCCGTCCTTGTCGGCCACCGCCACCTGGGTCAGCTTGCCGCTCGCCACCGAGACCTTGACGCCGCCGCTGGGCGCGACGTCCTGCGCACCGTCCTTGGGGTCGACGCTCAGCACCGCCGCCGAGAGCTTCGGCGAGGCGGCGGCGGCGGGCGCGCCACCGTTGGCGGCCGCGCCGCTCGCCGCGCCACTCGCCGCGCCACTCGCGGCCGAGCCGCCGGCCTTCGCGGTGTCGTCCGGCCCGCACGCGGTGGCGAACATCAACAGACCACCCGCCAGCAGCGCGGCGGCGCCCCGGCGGGCGACCGTCCGGGTTGTCCTGTTGCCTCTCGCGGCCTCCGCCGCCTGAACCGCCTCCACTGGGCTGGTCCCCTCCCGCTTGTCATGGGCGCCAGGCCTCGCACGGGCCTGCGCGTGGACGAGGATAACTGGGCCTTCCGAGTGAATCTTCGGCGGGAGGGCCGTGCCGGTGCGGTGAAGCCGGGCCGCCCGCGCCCGGCGTTCGCCGCCGGTCGGGCAAGGCCTCCCCCAGCGTCCCGGACCCACCGGCGCGGCCTGCAACGATCCAGTCCCGGGCCCGGCCGATCGGATTCCCCCTGGGACACGAGGGAACGATTCCACTCAGCGGACATCAGCCCGTAACGATGCGGGCGCCGGCCTTCGGAGGATGCGGTCATGACGGCATGGCAGGACCTGGCAACCGGCGCGGGCCGCCCGACCGCCGGCGCCGCCGCCCGGCTGCGGCCCGAGACCCCCTGGCCGGGCAGCTGGCAGCCGCTCGGCGCCCGCTACCGGCAGGACGAGAGCGGCGGGCACGGCACCAACTTCGCGCTCTGGGCCGGCGGCGCGGAGGCCGTCGAGCTCTGCCTGTTCGACGAGGACGGCGTCGAGACCCGGCACCAGCTGACCGAGCAGACCTTCCAGACCTGGCACGGCTACCTGCCCGGCGTGCGCCCGGGCCAGCGCTACGGCTACCGGGTGCACGGCCGCTGGGACCCGTGGACCGGCGCCCGCTGGAACCCGGCCAAGCTGCTGCTCGATCCCTACGCCCGCGCGGTGGACGGCGAGTTCACCGGCGACGCGGCGCTCTGCGGCTCGGTCCGCGACTGGCCCGAGCCCGGCGTCGCCGACACCGTGCGGGACAACCGCGACTCCGCGCCGTTCGCCGCCAAGGCCGTCGTCGTGCACGACGACGACGACTGGTCCGACGACCGCCGCCCGAAGACCCCGTGGGCCGAGACCGTGCTCTACGAGCTGCACGTGCGCGGCTTCACCATGCGCCACCCCGGCATCCCGCCCGAACTGCGCGGCACGTACGCCGGGTTGGCGCACCCGGCCGCCCTTGAGTACCTCACCGACCTGGGCGTCACCGCCGTCGAGCTGCTGCCGGTGCACCAGTTCGCCAGCGAGGACCACCTGCTGCGGCGCGGCATGCGCAACTACTGGGGCTACAACTCGATCGGCTGGTTCGCCCCGCACGGCGGCTACTCCGCCTCCGGCACCCGCGGCCAGCAGGTCGGCGAGTTCAAGCGGATGGTGCGCGCGCTGCACCGGGCCGGCATCGAGGTGATCCTCGACGTGGTCTACAACCACACCGCCGAGGGCGGCGAACTCGGACCGACGCTCTCGCTGCGCGGCCTGGACAACGCCGGCTACTACCGGCTGGGCCACGGCGGCCGGGGCAGCCGTGGCTACGCCGACTACACCGGCTGCGGCAACACCCTGGACACCCGGCAGCCGCAGGCGCTGCGGCTGGTCACCGACTCGCTGCGGTACTGGGCCGGCGAGATGGGCGTGGACGGCTTCCGGTTCGACCTGGCCGCGGCACTGGCCCGCGGCGGCGACGGGGTCGAGATGAACCACCCGTTCCTGACCGCGCTCTCCCAGGACCCGTTCCTCAGCCGGGTGAAGCTGATCGCCGAGCCGTGGGACGTCGGCCCCGGCGGCTACCAGGTCGGCAACTTCCCACCGCTGTGGGCCGAGTGGAACGACAAGTTCCGCGACACCGTGCGCGACTTCTGGCGCGGCGCCCGGCCGGACGTGCGCGAGCTCGGCTACCGGCTCTCCGGCTCCTCCGACCTCTACCAGCGCGGCGGGCGCCGCCCGTACGCCTCGGTCAACTACGTGACCGCGCACGACGGTTTCACCATGCGCGACCTGGTCTCGTACAACCACAAGCGCAACCTGGCCAACGGCGAGGACGGCCGGGACGGCACCGACGACAACCGGTCCTGGAACTGCGGCGCCGAGGGGGAGAGCGCGGATCCGGCAGTGCGCCGCCTGAGACTGCGTCAACTTAGCAATCTGACCGCGACGTTGCTGCTGGCCACCGGCGTCCCGATGCTCACCGCCGGCGACGAGTTCGGCCGCACCCAGGGCGGCAACAACAACGCCTACTGTCAGGACAACGAGACCAGTTGGGTGGACTGGTCGCTGCTGGAGCAGCCCGAGTGGCGCGCACTGCACGAGCTGACCAGGCGGCTGATCCGCCTGCGCCGCGCGCACCCGGTGCTGCGCCAGCGCGCGTTCTTCTCCGGCCGGTCCGCGGGCCCCGGCGGGCCGCGCGACCTGAGCTGGTACACCCCGCGCGGCACCGAGATGACCGAGGCCGACTGGTTCACCCCGACCGCGGTGCTCGGCATGCTGCTCTCCGGCGACGCGATGTCCGAACGCGACCAGCACGGCTGCCCGTTGCACGACGACAGCTTCCTGCTGCTGCTCAACGCCTCCGCGCAGCCGGTCGAGTTCGTGCTGCCGCCCGGCGGTCCGTACCGGCTGCTGCTGGACACCTCGGATCAGACGAGCGCCGACAAGGACGGCGGCCCGCTCGCCCCTCGCTCGCTGCGACTGCTGCGGCTGGAGCGGGCAGAGGGCGAGGAGCGACCGGTGGCGCCGAACGGGTGAAAACCGGGTGGCCGGTTCTCGGCCAAGCCTGCGACCAGCGGCGAAAAACCTGATGAGAAATGTCGGACACCCGGCCTACGCTCGCCGGGATGTCCGAGAACGCTGCCACCCCGCTCCAGCAGCCCGCCGACGAACCCACCAGGTCCACGGTGCGCTCGCTGCTCCGACTCGTGCCCTACGTGCGCCCGATCCGCTTCCAGCTGATCGCCGCGATCACCTCCGCGCTGCTCGCCTCCGCCGCCGTCCTGGTGGTGCCGCTGGTGCTCGGCCGGATCGTGGACGGGCCGATCGCGCACCGCGACCAGGGCGCGCTCTGGCCGCTGATCGGGCTGCTCCTGCTGCTCGGCATGACCGAGGCCGGCCTCTTCGGCCTGCGCCGGGTGCTGCTGGCCAAGCCGCTGGCCCGGGTCGAGACGGCGATCCGCCGCGACCTGTACGCCAAGCTGCAGCGGCTGCCGGTCGCGTTCCACGACCGCTGGCCGTCCGGGCAGCTGCTCTCCCGGGCCACCTCGGACCTGTACACGCTGCGGCTCTTCCTCGCCTTCGCGCTGGTCTTCCTGGTGGTCAACTCGCTGATGTTCGTCACCGGCAGCGTGCTGATGCTGGTGCTGGACTGGCGGCTCGGCCTGATCGCGCTGCTGCCGGCCATCCCGCTGATCGTGCTCTGCGTCCACTTCGAGAAGCGCTACTCACTGGCCGCGCGCACCGCGCAGGACCAGAACGGCGATCTCGCCACGGTGCTGGAGGAGTCGGTGCTCGGCATCCGGATCCTCAAGTCCTTCGGCCGCCAGCGCACCATGACCCGGCACTTCCGCGAGCGGGCCGAGCGGCTGCGCGGCACCGAGCTGCGCAAGGTCGGGATGCTGGCCGACCTCTGGGCGGTCATCGTCGGCCTGCCCGAACTCGCGCTCGGCAGCGCGCTGGCCGTCGGCGTGCTGCTGGTCGCGCACGACGAGCTGACCGCGGGCACGCTGGTCGCCTTCCTCTCCACCGCGCTGGCGCTGCGCTGGCCGGTCGAGTCGATGGGCTGGCTGCTCGCGTACAGCAACGAGGCCGGCACCGCCGCCGACCGTCTCTTCGACGTGCTCGACACGCCGGAGGATCCGGATCACACCGGCGCCGCGGCGACCGCGCCCGACGGCGACGGCATCCGCTTCTCCGGGGTCCGGTTCCGCTACCCCGACGCCCCCGCCGACAGCCCCGACCTGCTGCGCGGCATCGACCTGCACATCGCGCACGGCGAGACGCTGGCCCTGGTCGGCGCGACCGGCAGCGGCAAGACCACGCTGACCACGCTGCTCCCCCGGCTCTACGAGGCCACCGCGGGCCGGATCACGCTGGACGGCCGCGACGTCCGGGAGCTGCCGTTGCCGCAGCTGCGCACGCTGGTCGCGGTCGCCTTCGAGGAGCCCACGCTGTTCTCCGCCACGGTGCGCGAGAACGTGCTGATGGGCGCGCCGGACGCCACCCCGCAGGAGCTGCGGCAGGCGCTGGAGACGGCGCAGGCCGGGTTCGTCCACCAGCTGCCGCAGGGCGTCGACACCGAGGTCGGCGAGCAGGGCCTGAGCCTGTCCGGCGGCCAGCGACAGCGCCTGGCGCTGGCCCGCGCGGTGGTCGGCGCCCCCGAGTTCCTGGTGCTGGACGACCCGCTCTCGGCGCTCGACGTGCACACCGAGGCACTCGTCGAGCAGGCGCTGCGCGAGGTGCTCAGCGGCAGCACCGCGCTCGTGGTCGCGCACCGGCCGAGCACCGTGCTGCTCGCCGACCGGGTCGCGGTGCTGTCAGAGGGCCGGATCCTGGCCGTCGGCACCCACACCGAACTGCTGGAGAGCTGCCCCGACTACCGGGACCTGATGAGCGGCGCACCGGGCAGCGACGATTCCCTGGAGGGCGATGCGCTGGAAGGCGATGCTCTGGAAGGCAGTGTGACGCGATGACCGTGCTGGAGGCCCCCGCCGCCGTCGAGGACGAGGAGATCCCCGTCCCGCCCGGTGCCCCCTCGGCGCTGCTGCGCTCGCTGCTCGCACCGCACCGGCGGCGGGTGGTGCTGGCGATGCTGATGATCATGATCCAGCAGGCCGCGCTGCAGGCCGGCCCGCTGCTGGTCGCGATCGCCATCGACCAGGGCATCCCGGCGCTGCGCCGGCACGACAGCGGCCCGCTGATCGCGGTCACCGCCGCGTACCTCGGCTGCGCGGCGGTCAGCACGCTGCTGCAGCGCTCCTTCATCCGGATCTCCGGGCGGCTCAACCAGGACGTCCTGCTGGAGCTGCGCACCCGGATCTTCCGGCACGCGCAGCGGCTCGGCCTGGACTTCCACGAGCGCTACACCTCGGGCCGGATCATCTCCCGCGCCACCAGCGACGTGGACGCGCTGCGCGAGCTGCTCAACGAGGGCCTGCAGGAGCTGCTCTCGGTCTTCCTCTCGGTCTGCTACATCGCGGTCGTGCTGCTCGTGATGGACTGGCGGCTCGGCCTGCTGGCGCTCGTCTCGGCGGTGCCGATGGCCCTGCTGGTGCGGATGTACCGGCGGCGCAGCACCCGGGTCTACCGGGCCTCGCGCACCGCCGTCGCCTCGGTGATCGTCCGGTTCACCGAGACGATGAACGGCATCCGCCCGGTGCAGGCGTTCCGCCGCGAACAGGCCAACCTGGCCGCGTTCGACACGGCGAACGGGGAGTACTCCCGGGCGAACGCCAACGGGCTGCTGGAGATGGCCCGTTACGTCGGCTTCTCGCGGGCCACCGCAAACCTGTGGGTCACCCTGGTGGTGCTGGCCGGCGCGTACCTGGTCACCGACGGCAGCCTCGAACTCGGCGTGCTCACCGGCTTCGTGCTCTACCTGCGCCGGCTGTACGACCCGATCGACCAGCTGGGCATGTTCCTGAACAGCTACCAGTCCGCCGCCGCGGCGCTGGAGAAGATCGCCGGGCTGCTCGCCCACGAGCCCTCGGTGGCCGATCCGGTCAGCGCGGCGGCGCTGCCCGAGCTGACCGGCCGGGGCCGCGAAGTCCGCTTCGACGAGGTCGAGTTCGCGTACCGCAACGGCACCGTGGTGCTGCCCGAGTTCTCCCTGGTGCTGCCGGCCGGCAGCACCACCGCCGTGGTCGGCGCGACCGGCGCGGGCAAGTCCACGCTGGCCAAGCTGCTCGCCCGGTTCTACGACCCGTCCGCGGGCCGGATCACGCTGGACGGCGTGGACCTGCGCGCGCTCGCCTCGGCCGAGCTGCGGCGCGGCGTCGTGATGGTCACCCAGGAGTCGTTCCTCTTCTCCGGCACGGTCGCCGAGAACATCGCGGTCGGCCGGCCCGAGGCCACCCGCCCGGAGATCGAGGCGGCGGCCAAGGCGATCGGCGCGCACGACTTCATCGCCGCACTGCCGGACGGCTACGACACCGACGTGCGCAAGCGCGGTGGCCGGATCTCGGCCGGCCAGCGCCAGCTCGTCGCGTTCGCCCGGGCGCTGCTCGCCGACCCGGCGGTGCTGATCCTGGACGAGGCGACCTCCTCGCTGGACGTCCCCGGCGAGCAGGCCGTCCAGCACGCCATGCGCACGGTGCTGGCCGGGCGCACCGCGGTGATCATCGCGCACCGGCTGAGCACGGTGGAGATCGCCGACCGGGTGCTCGTGATGGAGCAGGGCCGGGTGGTCGAGGACGGCACCCCGGCCGAGCTGATCGCGGGCGCCGGACGGTTCGCCGGGCTGCACCAGGCCTGGCGGGAGAGCCTGGTCTGACCGCACGCCACAGGACACAACGGTGCTCAGGAAGTCGACCCACCCGACTTCCTGAGCACCAGTTCATGAGCGCCGGTCCATGAGCACCGGTCAGCGCAGCATGCCCGCGTCCATCCCGGCGCTCTCGGCCGGCAGCGCGACCAGCCCCAGCTCGGCCGGCGAGGCCAGCAGCGGATGCGTCGGCAGCACCCGGACGGTGTAGCCGAACGGGCCGGTGCGGTTCAGCTCCAGGGTGCCCTCGTAGCGCTGGCGGCCGTCCAGGTCCGGGCCGCCGACCGGCTTGAGGGTGTGCAGCTCGGCCTCCTCGATCCGGTCCCGCTCGTCCACCGCGCCGGAGACGACCTGCACCTCGACGTCCTCCGCCGCCAGGCTGCCGAGCGCGACCCGGACCCGCAGCGCGAGCGCGGCGCCGAGCTCCGGCGCCTCGGCCGGCGCCGCGGCGTCCACGTGCTCGACCCGGATGGCCGGCCAGGCGGCGCGCACCTTGGCCTTCCAGTCGGCGAGCAGCCGCGCACCGCTGCCGTCGCCGGCCCCGGCCCCGGCCAGCGCGCGCTGGGCGAGCGCCGCGGGCATGTAGAGCCGCTCGACGTACTCGCGCACCATCCGGCCGGCCAGCACCTTGGGGCCGAGCGTGACCAGCGTGTGCCGGACCATCGAGATCCAGCGGTGCGGCAGGCCGTCGGCGCCCCGGTCGTAGTAGCGAGCGGCCACCTGGTGCTCGATCAGGTCGTAGAGCGCGGCCGCCTCGATCTCGTCGCGCTGGTCCTCGTCGAAGCCGGGACTGTCGGCGGTCGGGATCGCCCAGCCGTTGCGGCCGTCGTACCACTCGTCCCACCAGCCGTCGAGCACCGAGAGGTTGAGGCAGCCGTTCAGCGCGGCCTTCATGCCCGAGGTGCCGCAGGCCTCCAGGGGGCGCAGCGGGTTGTTCAGCCAGACGTCGCAGCCGGGGTAGAGGTGCTTGGCCATCGCCATGTCGTAGTCCGGCAGGAAGACGATCCGGTGGCGCACCGCCGGGTCGTCGGCGAACGCGACCAGCTGCTGGATCAGCCGCTTGCCGCCGTCGTCGGCCGGGTGGGCCTTGCCGGCCACCACGATCTGCACCGGGCGGGTCGGGTGCAGCAGCAGCGAGCGCAGCCGGTCCTGGTCGCGCAGCATCAGCGTGAGCCGCTTGTACGAGGGCACCCGGCGGGCGAAGCCGATGGTGAGCACGTCGGGGTCGAGCGCCGTGGCGGTCCAGCCGAGCTCGGCGTCGCCGGCCCCGCGCTGGTGCCAGGCGGCCCGGATCCGGCGGCGGGCCTCCTCGACCAGCTGGCCGCGCAGCGCCCGGCGGACCTCCCAGATCTCCGCGTCGCCGATCAGCTCGACCCCGCCCCAGCGCTCGGCCGAGCCGACGGACATCGCGCTCTCGGTCCGGTCCGCGCCGATCTCGGCGGCGCCGAGCCGGACCACCGCGGGGTCGATCCAGGTCGGCGCGTGGACGCCGTTGGTGATCGAGGTGATCGGCACCTCGGCGGAGTCGAAGCCCGGCCAGAGCGCGCCGAACATCTGCCGGCTGACCTCGCCGTGCAGCGTGCTGACGCCGTTCGCGCGCTGGGCGAGCCGCAGGCCCATCGCGGCCATGTTGAAGAGCTTGGGGTCGCCCTCCGGCCAGCTCTCCAGGCCGAGCGCGAGCACCTGCTCGACCGGGACGCCGCGCAGCGCCGCGTCGCCGCTGAAGTGGCGGGCGACCAGCTCGCGGTCGAAACGGTCGATGCCGGCCGGCACCGGCGTGTGGGTGGTGAAGAGCGTGCCGGCCCGGACCGCCTCCAGCGCGGCGGCGAAGTCGGTGTCCTGACCGGCGACCAGCTCGCGGATCCGCTCGATGCCGAGGAAGCCGGCGTGGCCCTCGTTGGTGTGGAAGACCTCGGGCTCGGCGTGGCCGGTGAGCCGGCAGAAGGTGCGCAGCGCCCGCACGCCGCCGATGCCCAGCAGCATCTCCTGGAGCAGCCGGTGCTCGCTGCCGCCGCCGTACAGCCGGTCGGTCACGTCGCGCTCGGCGGCCGCGTTGGCGTCGATGTCGGAGTCGAGCAGCAGCAGCGGGACCCGCCCGACCTGGGCCTTCCAGATCTGCGCGGTCAGCCGGCGGCCGGCCGGCAGCGCCAGCTCGACCCGGCAGGGCTCGCCGTCCTGCTCGCGCAGCAGCGTGACCGCGAGCTCGTCCGGGTCGAGCAGCGGGTAGCGCTCCTGCTGCCACCCCTCGCGGGTGAGCGACTGGCGGAAGTAGCCGTGCCGGTAGAACAGCCCGACGCCGATCAGCGGCACGCCCAGGTCGCTGGCGGCCTTCAGGTGGTCGCCGGCCAGGATGCCGAGGCCGCCGGAGTACTGCGGCAGCGCGGCGGCGATGCCGTACTCGGGCGAGAAGTACGCGACCGCGGTCGGCCCGTCGCCCAGGCCCTGGTACCAGCGCGGGGCGCCGAGGTAGTCGTGCAGGTCGTCGGTGAGGTCGCCGAGCCGGCGCAGGAACCGCCGGTCGGCGGCGAGTGCGGCGAGCCGCGCCGCCGGCACCTCCCCGAGCAGCCGGACCGGGTCCTCTCCGACGGCCTCCCAGACCCCTGGGTCGACCGAGCGGAACAGCTCCCGGGTCTCCGGATGCCAGGACCAGCGGAGATTGTGAGCCAGCTCGTGCAGCGGCTGGAGCTGTTCGGGCAGGACAGTGCGGACGGTGAATCTGCGGATGGCCTTCACGGCCCGAAGCGTAGACCGCCTTGGAGGGGTGATGGAGCGTCAACTCTCATAAGACTGAGCCATTCGGGCGATGGATGAGATTGCGCCAGGCGCAGAGGCGATGTCATAGGGGCGCATAACGTACAAACATGCGCCCAGGCGCACGCCGGGCGCTTGACGGTCGGTCAGATTCACGGCAGCTGATGGCTGATCTGCTCCCCCTGAACATCAAGATCTAGGTCCGTACCGAGTGGTAGGACCTGCGAACAGTGCGAGGATAGGCACAGGCCGCTGTCGCAGCGGGTGCGGCATGGGTGGCGAACCCCGTGCGGCGCGGCCGGTCCTCCGCGCATCCGAAAACTTTCCTGATACCCCGTTAGCCCAGTCGGTCCACGTGGCGACCCCTGCGTGTGCCAAACGCGTGTCCTCAAACCCGAGCCGGTCGTTTCCGGGGTGGGTCGGAATCGCCCTTCGGGCGTGCCGCGAGGCCGCGCGCCGGGACGTGCGCCGTCTCGCAGTTCCGGACCGCCGCGGGCGCCGGATGCGGCCAGTTTCCGGGGCGCGGTGGTACGGGCAGGCTCCGGTCGCTCGTCAGTCCCCCACCCAGTAGTCCTCCCGGCACACCGCTGCGCGCCGAGCCCGCGGGAGCTGCCGACGATCTCGGGCAGGAGTTTGGCATGTACGGCGACACACGGGATCAGTCCGCACTGATGGCCGAGGGGTTGGAGCCGCCGACCGCGCCGGTGTCGATTCCGGCACCGATTCCGGCCATAACGGAGCAGTTCGCGGTGCGCGCCCCCCGAACGGGCGAACCGGAGCCGGAGATCTCCGCGGCGGCGGCGACCCGCGCCCCGCGCAAGGCTGCGAGCACGGCCTCCCCCGCCGCGAAGACCACCGCTGCCAGGAAGACCAGCGCCACCAAGAAGACCGCCACCACCAGGACCGGCGCCACCAAGACCACCACTGCCAAGAAGACCAGCGCCGCCAAGACCACCGCCGCGAAGAAGACCACCGCAGCGAAGACCAGCAGCACCAGGACCAGCACCGCCAAGCCCCCGGCCGCCCCCCGCAGGACCCCCGCCCCGCGCCGGACGAAAGTGAGCGACCCGATGATCGGCCGGATCCCCGTGCTGGACGTCGCCCCCCAGGTGGAGGGCGGCCGCCGCCCCGCCCGCGCCGTCGAGGGCGAGACCTTCCTGGTCAGCGCGACGGTCTTCCGCGAGGGCCATGACGCGGTCAACGCCAACGTGGTGCTCCGCGACCCGCGCGGCCGCAGCGGCCCGTGGACCCCGATGCGCGAACTGGCCCCCGGCACCGACCGCTGGGGCGCCGAGGTCACCCCCACCTCGCAGGGCCGCTGGACCTACACGGTGGAGTCCTGGAGCGACCCGGTCGAGACCTGGCGGCACACCGCCACCATCAAGATCCCGGCCGGCCTGGACGTCGACCTGGTGCTGGAGGAGGGCGCACTGCTGCTGGAGCGCGCCGCCGCCGGCGTGCCGAAGAAGGAGGGGCGCGACTACGTGCTGGCCGCGGCCGAGGCGCTGCGCGACCCGGCGCTGCTGCCGCTCTCCCGCCTCGCCAGCGCGCTCGCCCCGACCGTCACCGCGCTGCTGGAGCGCTACCCGCTGCGCGAGCTGGTCACCGCCTCCCGCCCGCTGGCCCTGCAGGTGGAGCGGCGCCGGGCGCTGTACGGCTCCTGGTACGAGTTCTTCCCGCGCTCCGAGGGCGCCACCCTGAACCCCCCGCGCTCGGGCACCTTCCGCACCGCCGCCGAGCGGCTGCCGGCCGTCGCGGCGATGGGCTTCGACGTGCTCTACCTGCCGCCGATTCACCCGATCGGACTCGCGTACCGCAAGGGCCCGAACAACACCCTGACGGCGGGTCCGGACGACGTCGGCTCCCCGTGGGCGATCGGCTCGCACGAGGGCGGCCACGACGCGATCCACCCGGACCTCGGCACCATCGAGGACTTCGACGCCTTCGTCACCCGCGCGAGTGAACTCGGGCTGGAGATCGCCCTGGACTTCGCCCTCCAGGTCTCCCCCGACCACCCCTGGGTCAACAAGCACCCCGACTGGTTCAGCCACCGGATCGACGGCACCATCGCCTACGCCGAGAACCCGCCGAAGAAGTACCAGGACATCTACCCGATCAACTTCGACCAGGACTTCGACGGCCTGGTGATCGAGACGCTGCGGCTGCTGCGGCACTGGATGTCGCACGGCGTGCGGATCTTCCGGGTCGACAACCCGCACACCAAGCCGGTGCACTTCTGGGAGAAGGTGATCGGCGAGATCAACGGCACCGATCCCGACGTCATCTTCCTGGCCGAGGCGTTCACCCGGCCGGCGATGATGCACACCCTGGCCAAGATCGGCTTCCAGCAGTCCTACACGTACTTCACCTGGCGCAACAGCAAGCAGGAGATCACCGAGTACCTGACCGAGCTGTCCGGCGAGGCCGCGGCCTACATGCGGCCCAACTTCTTCGCCAACACCCCGGACATCCTGCCCAGGCACCTGCAGCACACCGGCCCGGCCGCCTTCGCCGTGCGCGCCGTGCTGGCCGCCACGCTGTCGCCGAGCTGGGGCGTCTACGCCGGCTTCGAGCTGGCCGAGCACACCCCGGCCGGGCCGGACACCGAGGAGTACCTGAACAGCGAGAAGTACCAGCTGCGCCCGCGCGACTGGAGCCGCACCGACACCCTCGCCCCGCTGCTCACCACCCTCAACGAGCTGCGCCGCACGCACCCCGCGTTGCAGGAGCTGCGCAACCTGACGTTCCTGCCGTGCGACAACGAGCAGGTCATCGCGTACGCGAAGCGGACCGGCGACGACCACGTGATCACCGTCGTCAACCTCGATCCGTGGCACCCCCAGGAGGCCACGGTCACCCTCCCGGCCGACGGCCCGTTCGACCTGCACGACGAACTCACCGGAGCCGACTTCACCTGGCGCCGCCACAACTACGTCCGGCTCGACCCCTCGGGAACGCCGGCCCATCTCCTCACGGTTCGGAGGACCTCCCTGTGATTGTGAACGAGCCCGTCCACGACACCTTCGCGGACACCGAGAAGAAGGACTTGGACCCGGAGTGGTTCAAGCGTGCGGTCTTCTACGAGGTCCTGGTGCGGTCCTTCCAGGACAGCAACGGCGATGGTGTCGGCGACCTCAAGGGGCTCACCGAGAAGCTCGACTACCTCCAGTGGCTCGGCGTGGACTGCCTCTGGCTGCCGCCGTTCTTCGCCTCGCCGCTGCGTGACGGCGGCTACGACGTCGCCGACTACAAGTCGGTGCTCCCCGAGTTCGGTGACCTGGCCGACTTCGTCGAGTTCGTGGACGCCGCGCACAAGCGCGGCATGCGGGTGATCATCGACTTCGTGATGAACCACACCAGCGACCAGCACCCGTGGTTCCAGGCCTCCCGCAACGACCCCGAGGGCCCGTACGGCGACTTCTACATGTGGGCCGACGACGACAAGCAGTACCCGGACGCGCGGATCATCTTCATCGACACCGAGACCTCCAACTGGACCTACGACCCGGTCCGCAAGCAGTACTTCTGGCACCGGTTCTTCTCGCACCAGCCGGACCTGAACTACGACAACCCCCGGGTCCAGGAGGAGATGATCGCGGGGCTGCGGTTCTGGCTGGACCTCGGCATCGACGGCTTCCGGCTGGACGCCGTGCCGTACCTGTTCGCGCGCGAGGGCACCAACTGCGAGAACCTCCCGGAGACGCACGAGTTCCTCAAGCGGCTGCGCAAGGAGATCGACGCCGACTACCCGGACACCGTGCTGCTCGCCGAGGCGAACCAGTGGCCCGAGGACGTGGTCGACTACTTCGGCGACTTCTCCTCCGGCGGCGACGAGTGCCACATGGCGTTCCACTTCCCGGTGATGCCGCGGATCTTCATGGCGGTGCGCCGCGAGTCCCGCTACCCGGTCTCGGAAATCCTCGCCAAGACGCCGACCATCCCGCACGGCTGCCAGTGGGGCATCTTCCTGCGCAACCACGACGAGCTGACCCTGGAGATGGTCACCGACGAGGAGCGCGACTACATGTACGCGGAGTACGCGAAGGACCCGCGGATGCGGGCCAACGTGGGCATCCGCCGCCGGCTCGCCCCGCTGCTGGAGAACGACCGCAACCAGACCGAGCTGTTCACCGCACTGCTGCTCTCGCTGCCCGGCTCGCCGGTGCTCTACTACGGCGACGAGATCGGCATGGGCGACAACATCTGGCTCGGCGACCGTGACGGCGTGCGCACCCCGATGCAGTGGACGCCCGACCGCAACGCGGGTTTCTCCTCCGCCGACCCGGGCAGGCTCAGTCTGCCGCCCATCATGGATCCGGTGTACGGCTACCAGGTGACCAACGTCGAGGCGCAGCAGAGCAGTTCTTCGTCGCTGCTGCACTGGACGCGTCGCATGATCGAGATCCGCAAGCTCAACCCGGCCTTCGGCCTGGGCAGTTACACCGAACTCCCGTCCAGCAATCCGGCTGTGCTGGCGTTCGTGCGCGAGTACGAGGGCGACCTGGTCATGTGCGTGAACAACTTCTCCCGCTTCCCGCAGCCCACCGAGCTGGACCTGCGGCAGTACGGCGGGCGGTATCCGGTCGAGCTGATCGGCGGGGTGCGCTTCCCGTCGATCGGCGAGTGGCCGTACCTGCTCACGCTGGCCGGGCACGGCTTCTACTGGTTCCAGCTGCGCAGGCCCGGCGCGCAGTAGCGAGCGACCGGGACCGAATCCGCAGTAACGATCAACCCGCTCCGCCAGCTCCGTCCGGTTCTGCTCCGTTCGGGTGGTGCGGGGCCCGCCCCGCGCCCCCTGGCCGGCCCCGCACCACCACGTACGGAGAACAGCCCAACGAGTACCCACCCTCAGGCGTGACACCCGAGGATCCCTCGCGTGCCGCCGCAGCAGCGCCGCCGAAATCCGGAAGACTGGCGGGCCCGGCCAGATCTGTCGGGCCGTCAGCCCGTCTCCGGGGAAAGGGAGTCATGTCGGAAATCTCCCGTTCTCAAGCCCACGCCCACCGGGATGCGGGCACCGCCCCGCGGGGTCCGGTCGGTCCGGGCGGACCGCACGGGGCCGCGGGCCGCGGCACCGGGGCACACGCCCCGGGCACGCACGGCAGCAGACCGCGCGGCAGCGGTTCGCTGGCGGTCGGAGAACTGGTCCAGGCCGCACTGCCGCTGATCGCCGACTGGCTACCCAGCCAGCGCTGGTACGCCGGCAAGGGACAGGCGATCACCGGGTTGCACCCGCTCACCGCGACCCCGCTGGTGACCGGCGACCCGGCGATGCTGCACCTGCTGCTGCGCGTCGAGCACAGCGGCGGCGCGGACACCTACCAACTGCTGCTGGGCCTGCGCACCGAGACCTCCCCGGGGCTGCCCCCGGAGTCCGTGCTCGGCCGGCTCACGCACGGCCCGTACGACGGCGCGGCGCTCTACGACGCGGTGCACGATCCGGAGCTGACCGGGCGGCTGCTCGCCCACCTGGCCACCGCCGACCGCTTCGGCCCGCTGTCGTTCCGCCGCACCCCGGGCCCCGGCCTGCCCAGCGACCTGCCAGGGCGCGCCGGCACCGCCGAGCAGAGCAACACCTCGGTCATCTTCGGCACCTCGTTCATCCTCAAGCTGTTCCGCCGGATCAGTCCGGGCACCAACCCGGACCTGGAACTCTCACTGGCGCTCTCCCGAGCCGGCAGCACCCGGATCCCCCGGGTCGCCGCCTGGTTCGAGAGCCGGATGGAGGCCGCCGAGCCGGCCACCCTCGGGCTGCTGCAGCGCTTCCTGCCGGATGCGGAGGACGGCTGGGAGCTGGCACTGGACCAGGTGGCCCGACTGAAGGGCGATCCGAGCCCCGGCAACTTCGCGGTGGAGGCGCACCGGCTCGGCCGGGCGACCGCGGAGGTGCACCGGGTCCTGGCCCGGGCGCTGCCGGTGGCCCGGCTGGACCGCGACCAGATCGGGCAGCTGGCCACCGCGATGGCCGAGCGGCTCGACGCCGCGGCGGCGGCGGTCCCGGCGCTGCGCCGCTACCGGCCGGCGCTGCACACCGCGTTCGATCAGCTGACCGGGGATCAGCTGACCGGCCTGACCGTCCAGCGGATCCACGGCGACCTGCACCTCGGGCAGGCGATGCGTACCCCGCACGGCTGGGTGCTGCTCGACTTCGAGGGCGAGCCGGCCAAGTCGGTGGCCGAGCGGCGGCTGCCGCAGCCGGCGCTGAAGGACGTCGCGGCGATGCTGCGCTCGTTCGACTACGCGGCCGCCCACCTGCTGGCCGGCGCCGAACCGGATCCGCGGCTGGCGCACCTCGCGGCCAGCTGGGCGGCCCGCAACCGGACGGCCTACTGCGCCGGGTACACCGCGGCAGGCGGCACCGACCCGGCCGGCTCCCCGGAGCTGCTGCGGGCGCTGGAGATCGACAAGGCGGTCTACGAGGTGGTGTACGAGGCACGGCACCGCCCCGGCTGGCTGCCGATCCCGCTGACCGCGATCCACCGGCTCGCCACGGCCACCTGATGCCGGCCGGGCCCGGCCGGCTCTGATTAGCTCTTCACCTGACGGACCGTTCGACCCCTGCACCGCCACTGCACCACTCACATGCACTGCATTGCACCCGCCAGGAGGACCTCGACCGTGGCCCCGCTCGACCGTTCCAATCCGACCGTGCCCGCCACCTTCCTCCCGGGCCTGCCGGGCCGGCCGAAACTCCCGGGCAGCGGACCACGGCCGCGCGCGGGTGCACCGCGGCGCACCACCCCGACCCCCAGCACACGGACGACCAGCTCACCGACGACCAGCACAGCGACGACCGGCACGACGACGCTCACACCGATCACCCCCGAGCCGACCGCGACCGAGCCGACCGCCACCCCGCTGCCCTCGCCCGCCGACGCCCCGGTGCTGCGGCTGGCCGAGGCGCCGCTGCCCCCCGCCGAGATCGACCGGCTGATCGGCGGCGCCCACCACGACCCGCACGCGCTGCTCGGTGCCCACCCCACCACCGGCGGCACCGCGATCCGGGTGCTGCGCCCGCTCGCCGAGCGGGTCACCATCGAGACCGCGTACGGCCCGGCCGAGCTCACCCACCAGCAGGGCGGCCTCTTCACCGGCCTGCTGCCCGGCTCGGCGATCCCCGCCTACCGGCTGCGGGTCGGCTACCCCGGCGGCGAACCCGTCCTGCAGGAGGACGGCTACCGATTCGCCCCCACCCTCGGCGAGTTGGACCTGCACCTGATCCGCGAGGGCCGCCACGAGCAGCTCTGGCGGGCGCTCGGCTCCCACGTGCGCACCATCGACGGCGTCACCGGCACGGCGTTCGCGCTCTGGGCGCCGAACGCGGTCGGCGTCCGGCTGGTCGGCGACTTCAACCACTGGGACGGCACCGGGTTCCCGATGCGCTCGCTGGGCTCCAGCGGCGTCTGGGAGCTCTTCGTCCCGGGCCTGGCCGAGGGCACGCTGTACAAGTACGAGATCCTGGCCCGCGACGGGCGACGGCTGCAGAAGGCCGACCCGCTGGCCCGCGCCGCGCAGTGCCCGCCGGCCACCGCCTCGGTCGTGCACGGCTCCGACTACCGCTGGGGCGACGCCGACTGGCTGGAGCGCCGGGCCAGGGTCCGGCACCACCGGGCGCCGATGTCGGTCTACGAGATGCACCTGGGCTCCTGGCGGCCGGGCCTGAGCTACCGGCAGCTGGCCGAGGAGCTGCCCGGCTACCTGCGCGGGCTGAACTTCACGCACGTGGAGTTCCTGCCGGTGATGGAGCACCCGTTCGGCGGCTCCTGGGGCTACCAGGTCTCCGGCTTCTACGCGCCGTCCGCCCGGTTCGGCACGCCGGACGACTTCAAGTTCCTGATCGACGCGCTGCACCGGGCCGGCATCGGCGTGATCGTGGACTGGGTGCCGGCGCACTTCCCGAAGGACGACTTCGCGCTCGCCCGGTTCGACGGCGAGCCGCTCTACGAGCCGGCCGACCCGCGCCGCGCCGAGCACCCCGACTGGGGCACCCTGGAGTTCGACTACGGTCGCACCGAGGTGCGCAACTTCCTGGTCGCCAACGCGGTGTACTGGTGCGAGGAGTTCCACATCGACGGCCTGCGGGTGGACGCCGTCGCCTCGATGCTCTACCTCGACTACTCGCGCTCGGACGGCGAGTGGTCGCCCAACCAGTTCGGCGGCCGGGAGAACCTGGACGCGGCCGCGTTCCTCCAGGAGATGAACGCGACCGTCTACCGCCGCTGCCCCGGCGTGGTCACCATCGCCGAGGAGTCCACCGCCTGGGAGGGCGTGACCCGGCCGACCGACGCCGGCGGCCTCGGCTTCGGCCTGAAGTGGAACATGGGCTGGATGCACGACTCGCTGGTCTACATGTCCAAGGAGCCGGTGCACCGCAAGTACCACCACAACGAGCTGACCTTCTCGATGGTCTACGCGTACTCCGAGAACTACGTGCTGCCGATCTCGCACGACGAGGTGGTGCACGGCAAGGGCGCACTGGTCGCCAAGATGCCCGGCGACTGGTGGCAGCAGCGCGCCAACCAGCGGGCCTACCTGGGCTACATGTGGGCCCACCCGGGCAAGCAACTGCTCTTCATGGGCCAGGAGTTCGCCCAGGGCGCGGAGTGGAGCCACGACGAGGGACCGCAGTGGTGGGTGCTGGAGGACGGCTGGCCGGCCGCCGAGGAGCACCGGGGCGTGCGGCGCCTGGTCGGCGAGCTGAACCGGGTCTACCGCGACTCGCCGGCGCTCTGGCAGCAGGACACCACCCCCGACGGCTTCCGCTGGCTGGACGCCGACGCCGCCGAGGACAACCTGCTCTCCTTCGTCCGCTACGCCGCCGACGGCTCGCCGATGGTGGCCGTCTGCAACTTCTCGCCGGTGGTCCGGCACGGCCACCGGATCGGCCTGCCGCCGCTGGACGGCCGTGACCAAACGTGGACCGAGGTGCTCAACACCGACGCCGAGAGCTATGGCGGCAGCGGCGTCGTCAACGCCGTACCCGTCAAGGCCGAGCCGATCGAGTGGAACGGGCAGCCGCACAGCGCGGAGCTCGTCGTCCCGCCGCTGGCCACGATCTGGCTCGCCCCCGCCACCGCCACCGCCACCGCCACCGGCGGCGACCGCGGGTAACGACTGATCGACAGGGACCAGGCACGGCCTCCCGACGGCCTCGCCGCACGCCAGCACGGGCTGCTCCAGCTGCCCGGCCCGCGTGCTGCGGGGCCGTCGCCGTTGCCGCCGGGCTGCCGAGGGCGGAGCCGCTCACCGGGTACTCCCGGCAATGCGTCAGGATTCTCCCTGGAACGGGCAACCGAACGCCTGTTCCTTGCAGTCTCTCCTCATACCGGGCAGCTCGGCCCGGACAGAACAAGGATCCGGGTACCAGGGCGCGATGAAACTGACAGGCACACCCTTCTTCATCCTCACGATCATCCTGTTCGTGGCCTCCATCGCGTTGGCCGTGGTGCAGTGGCGTGGCGGCGCTGGCGGGGGTGAGCGCGACGGCGGCGGCGCCGGCGGCCGGAGTGCCCGCCGCGCCCGCAGCACGGCGCGCCGGGGCGGGCGCGGCCCGGTGGCCCTGGCCGGCTACCTGGCGACCGTGCTGTTCTGCCAGTTCACGGCCGTCGCCCTGGTCTTCGTGATCGTCAACAACCAGAACCTGCTGTACGACAGCTGGGGCGATCTGCTCGGCACCTCCAACCACGTCCGGGCGGTGCCGCCCCCGCCGAAGGACAACGGTCTGGCCGCCGACGCGGCCCAGGCCGGGGCCGGCACCGGTGCGAGCGGCGCCCCGGCCCGGCAGAAGGTGGTCCAGGCCTTCCACGCGCCGGACTCCGACGCCGTCCCGCGCGACGTGAAGCAGGCCGACCTCAAGGGCAAACTGTCCGGCGTGGACGGCGAGGTCCTGGTCTGGACCCCGCCGCAGTACGACGACCCGGCGTACAAGGACAAGAACTTCCCGGTCGTCGAGCTGCTGGCCGGCTACCCCGGCTCGTCCAGCACCTGGTTCGGCGCGACCGGCATGAACATCACCAACCAGCTCGCGCCGCTGATGAAGTCCGGCCAGGTCACCCCGTTCATCCTGGTCTCGCCGCGGGTCAACCTGCTCGCGAAGAACGACACCGGCTGCGCCGACATCCCCGGCAGGATCAACGCGGAGACCTGGTTCGACCGTGACGTCCCGCAGATGATCCTGGACAACTTCCGGACCGTCGCCTCGCCGGACCAGTGGGCGGTGGCCGGCTACTCCGCCGGCGCGCACTGCGCCACCCGCCTGGTCCTCGGCCACCCGGACCGCTTCAAGGCCGCGATCAGCATGTCCGGCTACAACGACCCGCACAACGAGGAGGACTCGCTCACCGCGCAGGACCCCACGCTGCGCGAGACCGCCAACCCGCTCTACATCCTCACCCACGCGCAGACGCCGCCGAACGTCGCGCTCTGGCTCAGCGGCCAGAAGGGCGGCGACGGCTTCGAGGACGCGACCGCGCTCCAGCAGGCGTCGAAGGCCCCCACCGTGGTCACCCAGACCGAGACCACCGGCGGGCACCTGATGACGGTCTGGCGCCCGCTGGTGCCGGCCGCCTTCAAGTGGCTCTCGGGGATCATCCCGGCCCCGCACTGACGGCCGGTCAGCCTCGCAACCGGGCGGGGGTGGGGACCTTCGTCCCTACCCTCGCCCGGCCGCTTCTGCCATGCGAACACCCACCCGAGCTGCGAAGGTATGGTCGAAGCGATGGCCGGTCCCGCAGGGGCCGGACGGAGCCTTGACGGGACGGAGAGACTCGCGTGGCGCGCAGCGTGTACGTGACCGGGATCGACCGGGGGGACGGCCGGCAGGCGGTCGAGCTCGGGGTCATGGAACTGCTCACCCGTCAGGTGGACCGAGTCGGGGTGTTCCGCCCGCTGGTGCACGCGGGGGCGCCCGGCGAGCCCGCCACCGACCACGTGGTCGAGCTGCTCCGCACCCGCTACCGGCTGGACCTGCCGGCCGCCGACCTGTACGGGCTCAGCTACGAGGAGGCCGCCGCCCTCCAGGCCGCGCAGGGCCAGGACGAGCTCGTCTCGGCGCTCGTCGACCGGTTCCGCGCGCTGGAGCGCAGCTGCCAGGCGGTGCTGGTGCTCGGCACCGACTTCGCCGACACGAACATCCCCGACGAGCTCGCGTTCAACGCCCGGCTCGCGAACGAGTTCGGCGCCTGGGTGCTGCCGGTGGTCGGCGGCCACGACGAGGACGGCGCGACCGTCACCGCCGAGGTGCGCAACGCCTACCGCGCCTACGCCGACCTCGGCTGCACCACGCTCGCGATGGTCGCCAACCGGGTCGCACCGGGCGCCAAGCAGCAGGTGCTGCGCGGCCTGGCCGGCAAGCTGCCGGTGCCCGCGTACGTGATCCCCGAGGAGCTCGCGCTCGCCGCGCCGACCGTCTCCCAGCTGGTCGAGGCGACCGGCGCCGAGGTGCTGCTGGGCGACGCCGCGGGGCTCGCGCGGGACGTGCGCGGCTTCGTCTTCGGCGGCGCGATGCTGCCCACCTTCCTGCCGGCGCTGACCGAGGGCGCGCTCGTCGTGACCCCCGGGGACCGCGCCGACCTGCTGATCGGCTCGCTCGCCGCGCACGCGGCCGGTGCGCCGCCGATCGCCGGCGTGCTGCTGACGCTCGGCCAGCACCCGAGCCCGGACGTGATGGCGCTCGCCACCCGGCTGGCCCCGGGCACCCCGGTCGCCGTCGTCCCGGAGGGCAGCTGGCTGACCGCCGCCGCGCTCACCCACCTGGAGGGCAAGCTCGGCCCGGCCACCCCGCGCAAGGCCGAGATCGCCCTGGGCCTGTTCGAACTCCACGTGGACACAGCCGAGTTGACCAGCCGGATCGAGCTCGGCAAGTCCGAGCGGGTGACCCCGATGATGTTCGAGCACGAGCTGCTGGAGCGAGCCCGCGGCAAGCGGCAGCACATCGTGCTGCCGGAGGGCGCCGAGGAGCGGGTGCTGCGCTCCGCGGAGATCCTGCTGCGCCGCAACATCTGCGACCTGACGCTGCTCGGCGAGGTGGAGAAGGTCCGCCGCACCGCCGCGAGCCTGGGCATCACGCTGCCGGGACCGGAGGAGACGCCCGACCGGGCGCACGTGCGGATCGTCGACCCGGCCACCAGCCCGCTGCGCCAGCAGTTCGCCGAGCACTACGCGCGGCTGCGCGCGCACAAGGGGATGACCGTCGAGCTGGCGCTGGACGTGGTCACCGACGTCAGCTACTTCGGCACGCTGATGGTCCAGGAGGGGATCGCCGACGGCATGGTCTCCGGCGCCGTGCACTCCACGGCCGCCACGATCCGGCCCGCGTTCGAGGTGATCAAGACCTCGCCGGGCGCGGCGATCGTCTCCTCGGTCTTCTTCATGTGCCTGGCCGACAAGGTGCTGGTCTACGGCGACTGCGCGGTCAACCCGGACCCGGACGCGCAGCAGCTGGCCGACATCGCGATCCAGTCCGCCGCGACGGCCGCCCGGTTCGGGGTCGAGCCGCGGGTCGCGATGCTCTCGTACTCGACCGGCACCTCGGGCTCCGGCAAGGACGTCGAGAAGGTCCGCAAGGCGACCGAGCTGGTCCGCGCGCTGCGCCCGGACCTGCTGGTCGAGGGGCCGATCCAGTACGACGCGGCGGTGGACGAGCACGTCGCGGCGACCAAGCTGCCCGGCTCGCCGGTCGCAGGCCGGGCGACCGTGCTGATCTTCCCGGACCTGAACACCGGCAACAACACCTACAAGGCCGTCCAGCGCTCGGCCGGCGCGGTCGCGGTCGGCCCGGTGCTCCAGGGCCTGCGCAAGCCGGTCAACGACCTCTCCCGCGGCGCGCTGGTGGAGGACATCGTCAACACCGTCGCGATCACCGCGATCCAGGCCCAGACCGCCATCGAAGCCCAGACCGCCATCGAGGCCCAGACCACCATCGAAGCCCAGCCCGGCGCGCAGACGAACGAGGAGCACTCCTGATGACCGAGGCGACCCGGGTCCTCGTACTCAACGCCGGCTCCTCGTCGGTGAAGTACCAGCTGATCGACATGCTCGACGGCGAACGGCTGGCGGCCGGCCTGGTCGAGCGGATCGGCGAGAGCAGCGGCCGCCTGGTGCACACCCCGCACGGCGGCGAGCGGCGCGAGATCGGCCGGCTCTTCGCCGACCACGCGGCCGCGCTCCAGGGGGTCGCCGAGGAGCTGGCCGCGGACGGCCTCGGCCTGGACTCGCCCGAGCTGGCCGCGATCGGCCACCGGGTGGTGCACGGCGGCAAGCGGTTCACCGCGCCGACCGAGATCACCGACGAGGTGCTGACCGAGATCCGCCGGCTGGTGCCGGTCGCCCCGCTGCACAACCCGGCCAACATCACCGGCATCGAGGTGGCCCGCGCGCTGCGCCCCGACCTGCCGCAGATCGCGGTCTTCGACACCGCGTTCCACACCACTGTCCCCGAGTACGCGGCCCGCTACGCGATCGACCGCGCGGTCGCCGACGAGCACCGGGTGCGCCGCTACGGCTTCCACGGCACCTCGCACCAGTACGTCTCGCGGGCCACCGCGCGGCTGCTCGGCAAGGATCCGGCCGAGGTCAACGTGATCGTGCTGCACCTGGGCAACGGCGCGTCCGCCGCGGCGGTGGCCGGCGGCGTCTGCGTGGAGACCTCGATGGGACTGACCCCGCTGGAGGGCCTGGTGATGGGCACCAGGTCGGGCGACATCGACCCGGGCGTCGTCTTCCACCTGCACCGGGTCGGCGGGCTCTCGATCGACGAGATCGACGACCTGCTCAACCGCCGCAGCGGTCTGCTCGGGCTCTGCGGCGACAACGACATGCGCGAGATCATGCGCCGGGCCGAGGACGGCGACGAGGCGGCCGAACTGGCGTTCCGCGCCTACGTGCACCGGCTGCGCAAGTACATCGGCGGCTACTACGCGGTGCTCGGCCGGGTGGACGCGATCGCGTTCACCGCGGGCGTCGGCGAGAACGCGGCGCCGGTGCGCGCGGCGGCCACGGCGGGGCTGGACGAGCTCGGCATCGCGGTGGATCCCGAGCTGAACTCGGTCCGCTCCGGCGCCGCCCGGATCATCTCGCCGCCCTACTCACGAGTAGCCGTCGCGGTGGTGCCGACCGACGAGGAGTTGGAGATCGCCCAGCAGGCGTTCGCACTGGTCCACAAGGGTCAGTGACCCCCTGTCGGAGGTTTCCCCCATCCCCGGGAATAACTCCTACGGATAGGATCATCGATATGCGCCGAGCGAAAATTGTCTGCACCCTGGGTCCGGCAACGGACTCGTACGAACAGCTGAAGGCCATCGTCGAAGCGGGCATGAACGTCGCCCGACTGAACATGAGCCACGGCTCCCACGCGGAGCACGAGGAGCGGTACCGCAAGGTCCGCCAGGTGGCCGGGGACACCGGCCGCACCATCGGTGTCCTGGCCGACCTGCAGGGCCCCAAGATCCGTCTGGCGACCTTCGCCAACGGCCCGGTGACCGTTGACAACGGCGACACGTTCACCATCACCACCGAAGACGTTCCCGGTGACCAGCACATCTGCGGCACCACCTACAAGGGCCTGCCCGGCGACGTGAAGCCCGGCGACCCGGTCCTGATCAACGACGGCGTCATCGCCCTGGAGGTCGTCAGCGTCGACGGCCCCCGGGTGAAGACCGTGGTGATCGAGGGCGGTGTGCTCTCGAACAACAAGGGCATCAACCTCCCCGGCGCGGCCGTCAACGTTCCCGCGCTGTCCGAGAAGGACAAGGAGGACCTGCGGTTCGCGCTGCGCCTCGGCGTGGACATGGTCGCGCTCTCCTTCGTCCGCAACGCCGGTGACATCGCCGACGTGCACAAGGTGATGGACGAGGTCGGCATCCGCGTCCCCGTCATCGCGAAGATCGAGAAGCCGCAGGCCGTCGAGGCGATGGAGGAGATCGTCCTCGCCTTCGACGCGATCATGGTGGCCCGTGGCGACCTCGCCGTCGAGTACCCGCTGGAGCGGGTGCCGCTGGTGCAGAAGCAGCTGATCACGCTGGCCCGCCGCAACGCCAAGCCGGTCATCGTCGCCACCCAGATGATGGAGTCGATGATCCACGCCTCGCGGCCGACCCGCGCCGAGGCCTCGGACGTCGCGAACGCGATCCTGGACGGTGCGGACGCGGTGATGCTCTCCGCCGAGTCCAGCGTCGGCAAGTTCCCGGTCGAGACGGTCAAGACCATGAGCCGGATCTGCGAGACGGCCGAGGAGGAGCTGGTCCGCCAGGGCCTGCAGCCGCTCAACCCGGGCCGCAAGCCGCGCACCCAGAGCGGCTCGGTCGCCCGCGCCGCCTGCGAGCTCGGCGACTTCCTGAACGGCAAGGCGCTGGTCGCGTTCACCAAGTCCGGTGACACCGCGCGCCGGCTCTCCCGCTACCGTTCGCCGATCCCGGTGATCGCCTTCACGCCGGACGCCGCGACCCGCAACCAGCTCTCGCTGAGCTGGGGCGTCGAGGCGTACGTCACCGAGCAGGTGGCCACCACCGACGAGATGGTCCAGCAGGTGGACCGGGAGCTGCTGCAGATGCGGCGGCTGGACGAGGGCGACACCGTCATCGTCACGGCGGGCTCGCCGCCCGGCGTGCCCGGCAACACCAACATGGTCCAGGTGCACCACCTGGGCATCCGCCGCGGCGTCTGACCCGACCCCGTAGCGGACAGCGCGCAGAGGGCCCCCGTCGCAACCGCGACGGGGGCCCTCGTGCGTACTCTTCCGGAACGGTCGGTCAGCCGCCGTACGGGAGGTCGTCGTTGTACATGCGCATGCCCGGGATGGTCAGCGTGCCGCCGAACTGGCCGGCCTGCACGGCCGTGGCGCCGGTCATCGTCATGTCGATCGGGATGATGTCGACCGCGCCGATCAGGTTGAAGAGCCAGGTCGGCAGCGTGTCGGGAGTGATCGTGATGTTGCCGAGCGGCGGCAGCGGGATCCCGTAGAGCGCCGAGAGCTCGCCGCTCATGCTCTCCACGTACATCGTGATCGGGCCCTGGCGCATGGTCGAGGTGCTGCCCGGCGCACCCTTCACGTGGAAGGTCTTGGCGGGCGAGTTGCCGACCGCGGTGTTCTCGATGGTCGACATGTCGAGATCGCCGATGTCCACCGAGCTGACGGTGAACTTCAGCACCCGCTTCGTGGTGGTCGGGGTGTGCACCTCGTAGACGCCGCCGAAGATCGCGCCGTAGAGCGCGAGCTTGCTGGAGTGCAGCGTCCAGTTCTGGTCCGGCACCACCTGGCCGTCGCTGCCGGCGGCCGCCACCGCGCTGGTGTCCACCGGGCAGAGCGGGCGGGTGTCGCCGTTCGCGAGCGCCTTGGCCTCGGCCGAAGGCGCGGCGGCCCCGGTGGGTGCGGCCGGGCTGGGCGTGGCGGTGCCGGGCGTGGCGGTGGCGGTGGCGGTCCCGGACGGCGCGGCGGACGGCGTGGCACCCGAGGCGGCGCTCGGCCCGCTGCTCGCGCTCGGGGCGGGCGTGGCCGGCGTGGACGGCGCGGCGGCGGACGGCGTGGCCGCACCCGCTGCGCCGCTCGGCCCGGCCGCAGGAGCGGCGGGGGCGGTCGGGGACGGCGTGGTGGCGCCAGGGGCCGCTGACGGCCCGTTGGCGGGCGTCGTGGCGGGCGTGGCCGGCGTGGTGGCGCTCGGCACCACCGGTGCGCCGATCCGGGGCGCGGCGGCGCGCTGCGCCGGGGCCGCCGGAGCGGGCGCCGACGGGCTGCTCGGCGAGGTGCTCGGCGTGCTCGCGCCGGCGCCGGCGCCGGTCGGGCCGAAGAGCCCGGAGACGCCGTTGATGATGTCGCCGATCAGGCCCTGGTTCTGGCTGCCGTCCGGCTGGATCGCGGCCGCCTGCACGATCCGGCTGGTGACCGTGCTCGGCGTGCTGTTCGGCGTGAGGAACGCGGCGCTGACGGCGTTGCCCGGGTTGGTGGCGTCGGCCTTGGTGGCCGGTGCGGGCAGCGGGGTGAGCTGGCTCTTGGGCACCGGGGTGATCGTGACCGGCCCGTCCTGGCTCGTGCAGGAGGTGCCCGCCGTGCCGGCCGCGCTCGCCATGCCGGGCGTGACGCTGCTGCTCACCAGCAGCGCGGTGGGGACGGCGGCGATGGCCAGCAGCTTGGCGCGGTTGCGGCCGCTCACCCGGGGCGCGGCGTGCCGCGGACCGTCGGTGCGGCGCCGCTCGGGCTGCGCGGGCTGGGCCGGCTGGGCGTCCCGCCCGGTCACCGCTCGTCTCCCGCCGGCTGGGCACTGCCCGTCTCGGTGGCGGGCGCGGCGCCCTGCCCGGGCAGCGTGGCCTCGGGCAGCGTGGCGAACTGCGCCCCGTCGGCCTGCTCGGCGACACCGTGCTCGTCGGGCGCGGCGCCCTGCCCGGGCAGCGTGGCCTCGGGCAGCGTGGCGAACTGCGCCCCGTCGGCCTGCTCGGCGACACCGTGCTCGTCGGGCGCGCCACCCTCGGCGGCCTCGCGCGCGGCCCAGTTCTGCGCGAACTGCTCGGGCAGCACGACCGCCTTGGCCTCCAGCGCGGCCACCTCCTCGGGCTTCAGCGGTGCCCAGGCGCAGAGCATGCCGCCCGCGATCAGGCCCAGCACCAGGCCCATCAGGAACCCGCCGAGGTTGGAGACCGGGATCGAGATCAGGGTCAGGATGGTGACCGCGATGCCGCAGAAGATCCGCGTCATCGGCTGGAACCAGGCGGCGAAGCCGAGCACGATCATCAGCAGGCCGATGATCAGCGAGCCGGCGCCGGCCGTGGTCGCCATCGCGACGGTCAGCGTGCCCAGGGTCAGGTGCGCATACGGGAAGTACAGGATCGGCAGACCCGCCATCATGGCCAGGAGGCCGCCCCAGAACGGCCGGCTGCGGCGCCAGGCACGGAACCTCAGCCACAGCCGGGGGGATGGCTCGGCACCCTCGGGCAGGACCGGGGCAGTTGCGGTGGTCACGATGGAACTCCTCGATGATCTGTCCGAGGGGGGAAAGCCGCGGTGTGCGGCCAGGGGACGGCCCGTATGCGCCGCCCCCTGGCCGCCGGGGCCGGGGTGGTCCCCCGGCCGCCGGTTTCCGTTCCGTCAGCTACTGCCGGGCCGCTCAGTGGCCCGGCGGAGCGTCAGGGACGGATCAGTAGCACTCGACGCCCGCGCCGGAGCCCTGCTTGATGTTCAGCTGCAGGCCGTTCAGCGCGAAGGTGCCCGCCGAGGTCGCCCACGCGGTCTGCTGGACGTTGCTCAGGTCGGCCGAGCTGGCGGACTGGGCGAAGCCGGTCGCACCGGTCGGCAGGCCGCCGCCACGGGCGTCCTTCCAGCCCTGGACGGCCGTGCCCTTGAGGGTCGAGGCGTCCTGGCCGATGTTGATGTTGTTGAACGTCGCGTTGGCGTTCAACTGGTTCAGGTCGATCAGCAGGTTGCTGGCCTGGACCTGCTTGGTCGGGTCGGCCGACTGACCGGCGTTCAGCACCAGGGTCCACTTGCCGAGCGGGCCGAGGTCGGTGACCACGGACTGGCACAGGTTGTGGATCGTGGCGGTGTCGAAGGCGGAGACGGCGACCACGTGCGGGGCGCCGTTGGCCTCGACGTCGACCGAGCCGAACTGCGCGAAGTTGGTGCCGTGCAGCGTGTCGGTGGTGACCTTGAAGCTCTGGCCCGAAACGCTGAACGAGGCGGCCAGTGCGCTCTGCGCGATGCCGACGCCGATGGCGCTGGTGGCGATGACGCTCGGCACCATCACGAGGGCGAAGCGCTTCCAGCGGGTCTTGCCATAAGTCTGGGACATGAGTGTCCTCCTTGTCGGACGTACATCTCCGGCGGGTCCGACAGGCGGATCCCGTCCTGGGATGGGAGAAGAGCTACGTCCTCGGTAGCTAGAGCGCCGCCGCCGGACAGGCCGGACGACGGGCGATCACCCCCGAGCGACAACCAACGGACGCGCGGGGCCGCGCGGCCGAGACGAGGACAGGAACCGCTGTGGGAAGCGGACACCCCCCTGCCCTCTCAACCGCCGAACTGCTTCGGCGGTCACCCGGTGGGGATCCCGCACCGCACATGTCCGGCAGACTGCCGACAGATGAAGTGAGGGACCGGGCGGTGCCGATCGTGCTGGAATCCCGGCCGAAGCACAAGAGGTGCCTTACTGACGGGTAATCCAATATTGCGGCTCGGCGATCATGATCTGATCATGACATCAGCTCAGAGTGACGAAACCCGGGCTTCGCACCGGCGAAATCTGCAGGAAACAGGAAGGAAACACCCGCGCGCGGTCACCTGAGGTGATCGCGCGCGGGTGTTGTCAAGATTTGATAAACCTGTGTGCTTCAGCCTGAATGTCGCCTTATCGCCGACGACACCGCAGGTCACCCACCGTGCCAACGGTCAGCCACCGACAGCATCCCTGACGCCGCGACAGCGCCCGCCGGAACAGGCCCCGTCAGAACAGGCTCCGTCAGGACAAGCCGCGTCAGAACAAGACGCGGGCCAGCGCCGTACGAGCCGCGATCACCCGCGGGTCCTCCGGGCCGATCACCTCGAACAGCTCCAGCAGCCGCAGCCGCGCGGTGTCCCGGTCCGCGCCCGCGGTCCGGGCGACAGTGTCCACCAGGCGCCCGAAGGCGTCCTCGACGTGACCGCCCACCAGATCCAGGTCGGCGGCGTCCAGCTGGGCCGGAACGCTCTTCGGATCGGCCGCGGCGGCGGACCGCACGGCCTGCGGGTCCAGCGCCTCGACCCGGCGCAGCAACTGCGCCTGGGCCAGGCCGAGCTGGGCCTCGGTGTTGCCCGGCTGGTCGGCCAGCACGTTCTCGTAGGCCTGGATCGCGCCGCCCAGGTCGCCGCGGTCCAGCGCGTCGTGCGCGGCCGACAGCGCCGGGTCCTCGGGGCGCTGCGCGGCGGCCGGGGCCTCGCCGGCCGGCCGGCCGGAGCCGCCGACGATGCCGAAGCGCTGTTCGGCGACGGTGATCAGCTGGTCGATGATCTTGCGGACGTTGGCCTCGTTCTCGGCGCCCTGGAAGAGCGGCACCAGCTGGCCGGCGACCACGGCCATCACGGCCGGGATGCCCTGGATGCCGAACTCCTGGGCGAGGCCCTGGTTGGCGTCCACGTCGATCTTGGCGAGCACGATCCGGCCGGCGTACTCCTCGGCCAGGCGCTCCAGGATCGGGCTGAGCTGCTTGCACGGGCCACACCACTCGGCCCAGAAGTCGATGACCACCGGGACCTCGGTGGAGCGCTGGACCACCTCGGCCTCGAAGGTGGCCTCGGTGACGTCGAGGACGAGGACCTGGGCGGTCTCGATGCCGTCGTCGCCGTCGGCCACCTGGCGGGCGCGTTCGGCGCGGGCCTGCTCGGCCTTCTGCGCGGCCTCACCGGCCGCCTTCACCGCGGCGAGGTCCACCACACCGCGCGGGATGGAGCTGTTCAGATGCGTGTTCCGTGGCTGCATGGCACCATCCTCCCCCGTTCGCGCCCGCGCCGGGCGCCATCCGCCGGGAAAGTCCACTTCGGACCGGAGCCCGGCGGGAGCCGTGCGGGGGCGGTCCCAGCCGCCCCCCGGTAGTCGCTGTCGCTGCGACGCGGATCCCCACCCGCGTCCCGCGCCGAACCCCTCCCACAGGGCCGGCGCGTGGTTGCCGCTCTATTCGCTACTGGTCGTAGCGTATCTGCCACCGACCCCGGTGGCGCAAGCCCGCATCGGCCCGCCGGGACGTGATGTGCCCCACTTCCCGGCGCGGTCCGCCGCCGGGCACTCAGACCCGGAGGCGACACTCGGGCCTGCCGTCAGCCTTTCCGTGTCGCCGTTCTCTCGGTACGGTGGCCATCCCCACCCAAGCTACTCACCAGTACAGACGCAAGGAGGCCCGGTGGCCGCCACCGAGCAGCCGGCCCCCGCCCGCGCGAAGGGACGCCCGCGCAGCGCCGCCGCCGACACCGCGATCCTCGACGCCACCCGCGCCGCCCTCGCCGAACTCGGCTGGGGCGGGCTCACCATGGGCCATGTCGCGGTCCGGGCCGGAGTCGCCAAGACCACTCTCTACCGCCGCTGGCCGTCCAAGAACGAGCTGGTGGTGGACGCCGTGGCCAGCCTCTTCGACGAACTGGAGGTCATCGGCCAGGGCAGCCTGCAGGCCGACATCGAGGACGTGGTCACCCAGTTCGCCACCCTGCTGGCCCGCCCGGAGAGCCAGGCCGCGCTCCTCGCGCTGTTCGCCGAGGGCAGCCGCGACCCGCAACTGCGGCAGCGGATCCGCGAGCACATCGTCGATCCGCAGAAGCGGCTGGTGCACCAGGGCCTGGCGCACGCCCGCGCCCGCGGCGAGCTGGCCGGCAGCGTCGAACCGGTGCTGGACGACGAGGAGATCGACATCATCTTCGACACCATCGCCGGCGCGGTGGAGCACCGGATGCTGGTGATCGGCGAGCCGATCACCCCGGAGTGGATCCGCCGCTTCACCGACCTGCTGCTCAACCCGGGCCTCTACCGAGGCTGCTGACACGCGAGAGCCGCCGGGCGGGAATCCCGCCCGGCGGCTCTATGCCTGGCCCCTGCTCAGAAGCCGGCCGGCTCCCGGTACACGCCCCACTCGGCGCGCAGCGCGTCGCAGATCTCGCCCAGCGTCGCCTCGGCCCGCACGGCGTCGAGCATCGGCGGGATCATGTTCACCCCGTCGCGCGCGGCGGCGAGCATCGCGTCCAGCCCGGCCCGCACCGCGGCCTCGTCGCGCCCGGCCTTGCGCGCGCCCAGCACCCGGACCTGCTCGCGCTCCACCTCGTGGCTGACCCGCAGGATCTCCAGCTCGGGGGTGACGGACTTCGGGAAGCAGTTGACGCCGACCACCCGCTTGTCGCCCTTCTCCACCGCCCGCTGGTACTGGAACGCCGCCTCGGCGCTCTCGCCGGTGAAGTAGCCCTCCTCGATGCCGCGCAGGATGCCGGCCGTCATCGGGCCGATCTCGTGGTCCGGCGAGCCCTTCGCGAGGATCTTCGCGAAGATCTCCTCGGCCTGCGCCTCGATCCGGTCGGTCAGCGCCTCGACGTACCAGGAACCGCCCAGCGGGTCGGCCACGTTGGCGACGCCGGTCTCCTCCATCAGCACCTGCTGGGTGCGCAGCGCGATCTCGGCGGCCTGCTCGGACGGCAGCGCGAGCGTCTCGTCCAGCGCGTTGGTGTGCAGCGAGTTGGTGCCGCCGAGCACCGCGGAGAGCGCCTCGACGGCGGTGCGCACCACGTTGTTGTACGGCTGCTGCGCGGTCAGCGAGACGCCGGCGGTCTGCGTGTGGAAGCGCAGCCACTGCGCCTTGTCCGTCTTCGCGCCGTAGGCGTCGCGCAGCCAGCGGGCCCAGATCCGGCGGGCCGCGCGGAACTTGGCGATCTCCTCGAAGAAGTCCAGGTGCGCGTCGAAGAAGAACGACAGGCCGGGCGCGAAGACGTCCACGTCCAGGCCGCGGGACAGGCCCAGCTCGACGTAGGCGAAGCCGTCGGCGAGCGTGTAGGCGAGCTCCTGCGCGGCCGTCGCACCGGCCTCGCGGATGTGGTAGCCGGAGACCGAGAGCGGCTTGTAGGCGGGGATGCCCTCGGCGCAGTACTCCATCAGGTCGCCGATCAGGCGCAGGTGCGGCTCGGGGGCGAAGAGCCACTCCTTCTGCGCGATGTACTCCTTGAAGATGTCGGTCTGCAGCGTGCCGTTGAGCACCGCCGGATCGACGCCCTGGCGCTCGGCGGCCACCAGGTACATGCAGAAGATCGGGATGGCCGGGCCGCTGATCGTCATCGAGGTGGTGACGTCGCCGAGCGGGATGTCCTTGAACAGGACCTCCATGTCGGCGGCCGAGTCGATCGCGACGCCGCAGTGGCCGACCTCGCCGAGCGAGCGGGCGTCGTCCGAGTCGTAACCCATCAGGGTCGGCATGTCGAAGGCGACCGAGAGGCCGCCGCCGCCGGCCTCCAGGATCATCCGGTAGCGCTCGTTGGTCTGCTCGGCGTTGCCGAAGCCGGCGAACTGGCGGATCGTCCAGGTCCGGCCGCGGTAGCCGGTCGGGTGCAGGCCGCGGGTGTACGGGTACTCGCCCGGCCAGCCGATCCGCTCGAAGCCCTCGTACGCCTGCCCCGGCGCCGGGCCGTAGACCGGCTCCACCTCGTCGCCCGAGAGCGTGGTGAAGTCGGCGTCACGCTTGCGGGCCTTGTCGTACCGCTGCTGCCAGCGCTGCCTGCCGCGCTCGATCTCCTCGGCGTCCATGACGCTCAGCTCCCGGGTAGATGGTAGGACGTCCTAGCAATTTACTCGGACGTCCTACTACTTGTCGACGGCGACCCGGCGAAGTCCGGTGAATTCCGGCGGAAGCCTTTGGCCCGGGAGACGCGAAAGGCCCCCGCCGCGGGGCGGGGGCCTTTCGGGAGCCGTCAGCTCAGGCTGCGCGTGCTGCTCAGGCGCCGACCGGCTGCCGCGCGGGCGCGGTCGCGGTGGCCTCGGCGGCCTCGCGGACCACCCGGCGCTCGGCGATGAACGAGGCGAACGGGATGCAGCCCGCGGCCAGCGTGAAGAGCAGCCGGCCCATCGGCCACTTGAGCTTCTGGCCGAGCAGGAAGGTCACCACGAAGTAGCCGATGTACAGGTAGCCGTGCAGCATCGCCACGTACATGGTGGCGTCCTTGGCGGCGCCGAAGCCGTACTTCGCGATCATGAAACCGCAGAAGATCAGCAGCGCGCAGCCGGTGGCGATGGCCAGGGCGCGGTACCAGGCCAGCAGGGGGGTGGGCTTCATGTTCGGCAGCTTTCGCTTGGGTTGTGGGGGCGTTCGGCTCGTCCGAGCGTAACCGCCGATGTCAGGTGATCTGCTCCGGGGGCTCGGCGAAATCCCCGGCCGCCATCCGCAGCGGCCTGAGCAGCTCGAACACCTGCCGGCACTGCTCGTCGTCGTACGACTCGAGGCCGAACTCGATCGCCATCAGCTCGCGGGTGGCCTGCTCGACCACGGTGCGGCCGCGCTCGGTGATCGCGGCCAGGACGCCCCGGCCGTCCATCGGGTTGGCCCGCCGGGAGACCAGGCCGGCCGCCTCCAGCCGGACCACCGTGTTGGTCACGCTGGTCGGGTGGACCATCAGCCGCTCGCCGATCTTGGAGAGCGACAGCTCGCCGGTCCGGCTGAAGGTCAGCAGCACCAGCGCCTCGTAGCGGGCGAAGGTCAGTCCGTACGGCTTGACCACCGCGTCCACTCTGGCCAGCAGGATCTGGTGGGCGCGCATCACCGAGGTGATCGCCGCCATCGACGGCACCGCGCCCCAGCGGCGGGCCCAGAGTTCGTCGGCGCGGGCAATCGGGTCGAAGTCGAGTGCGAGAGGTTTGGCCACGCTGTCACCGTACCGGCGCGCCACCGGGCGACCGGCGGAAAGCCCGCATCGTGGACCGCGGGCCCGGACGGGCCCTGGCGGCTCAGGCGGTGGCCGGAGCGAGCTCGCCGCGCTCCTCCTTGGCCAGCATCCGCTCGGCGAAGAAGCCGCCGGTCGGCAGCACCGAGAGGACCAGCAGCAGCAGCGCGCGCTTGGCGTCCCAGCCCTGCTTCTGCCAGGCCAGGCCCCAGAACGCGACGTAGGCGATGAAGAGCATGCCGTGGACCATGCCCATCACCGGCACGCCGTTGAAGCTGGTGGTCCGCTTCAGCACCGAGCAGACGAGCAGGAGTATGAAGGACAGGCCCTCGGGGCCGGAGACGAGGCGCAGGCGGTGGGCAGCGCTGTTCTTCATGGCGGGGTACCTCACGGGAGACGGGGGCTTCGCTTGTGAACGGCCGCACAAGCGCCTGCCCATTATGAGCAGACTCTGTTCGGCCGCCTCCCCCAGGGCCCCCTCGGGTGCCCGAAGTCACACGCCGCCGCGCCGTCCGCCCAGTTCACCGACGGTGCCCCCTCGCTATCCTGGCGCCGCGCGGCCCGCACCGAAGGCCCGCGGAGCAACGGGGGAACAGCAGATGTTCGGACGGGACTGGGACCGCAGGACCTGCGCCAAGCGCGGCCACACCACCTACGCGCCGACCGAGCCGGAACTGCGGCAGCGGCTGCACGCGGCCACCGCGGTCGGCGACGCCTGGCGCTGCCTGCGCTGCGGCGACTTCGCGCTCGGCGAGCCGCACGGCAGCGGGCCGGCCGCCGAGGCGCCACTGGTGCCGCGCGGCAAGGCGCTGCGCGACCTGTTCGTGCTGCGCTTCCTGGCCGTCGAGCGGGTGCTGCGTGCGGTGCTGGGCATCCTGGCCGCCTGGGCGGTGTGGAAGTTCTCCAACAGCCAGGACGCGCTGCACCAGCTCTTCGACAAGGACCTCACGACGCTGCGCCCGGTGGCCGACCACTTCCACTGGGACCTCGAACACGCCTCGGTGATCGACACGATCCGCAAGACCTTCGACTACAAGCACAGCACGCTGCTGTACGTCGCCGCCGGCGTGCTCGTCTACTCGCTGATCGAGCTCGTCGAGGGCGTGGGCCTGTGGCTGAACCGGCGCTGGGCCGAGTACCTCGCGGTGATCGCGACCGCCGCGTTCCTGCCGCTGGAGGGCATGGAGCTGACCCACCACGTGAGCGGCTTCAAGGTGGCCACGCTGGCGCTGAACGTCGCGGCGGTGCTCTGGATCCTGCTCTCCAAGCGGCTCTTCGGCCTGCGCGGGGGCCATGCCGCGTTCGAGGCGCAGCGCCACTCGGCCTCGCTGCTGGAGGTCGAGCAGGCGACCGGGCGGCTGGCGGCGGGCGTCTGAGCCCGGCCGGCCCGGCGAGCGATCAATAAACTTGTAGAATATTGAACAATACCGGGTATCATTCTTCTATGGACACGCACGCCACCGAGCCGACCGAGGCCCCGGGGCCCACCCCGGCAGCAGCCCCGGCAGCGCCGGCCCCCGCCGAGCCGGCCGCCGGCGACACCCCCTGGCTGAACGCCCGGGAGCAGCGGCTGTGGCGCGCCCACCTGGAGGTCAGCAAGCTGCTGGAGTACCAGCTGGGGCGTGAGCTGGCGCAGCACGAACTGGCCATCAACGACTACGAGATCCTGGTCGTGCTCTCCGAGTCGCCGAACCGGCGGATGCGGATGACCGACCTGGCCACCGCGACCCTGCAGTCGAAGAGCCGGCTCTCGCACCAGATCACCCGGATGGAGAGCGCCGGCCTGGTGCTCCGTCAGGAGTGTCCGGGCGACCGCCGCGGCCTCTACGCCAACCTCACCGAGCTCGGCTGGGAGACCATGCAGCGGGTCGCACCGGACCACGTCCGCAGCGTCCGGGCGCACTTCATCGACCGGTTCGACCAGGACCAGCTCGACGCGATGTACGAGGCGCTCGCGCCGATCGCCGAGCACCTGCGCGCACTGCGCGGCCGGGCCTGAGCCGTACTGCCGCCCAGGCCCCGGACAGGCCCTACCGGCCGTCGGTCAGCCCGGCGACCAGCTCGTCGGCCGCGCCGTACGGGTCCAGCCGGCCGGCCGCCACCTGCTCGGCCAGCGCGTCGAGGTGCCGGTCGCCACGCAGGTCGCCGATCCGCGCGCGCAGCGCGGCCAGCGCGATCGCCTCGATCTCCTGAGCCGCCCGGCGCCGCCGACGGGCCGTCAGCTCGCCGTGCTCCTCCAGCCAGGCGCGGTGCTTCTCCAGCGCCTCGACGACCTCGTCCACACCTTCGCCGCGGGCCGCCACCGTCTTGACGATCGGCGGGCGCCAGTCCCCCGGCTCACGGGCCTCGCCGAGGCTGAGCATGTGGCTCAGCTCCCGGGCGGTCGCGTCCGCGCCGTCCCGGTCGGCCTTGTTGACGACGAAGACGTCGCCGATCTCCAGGATGCCCGCCTTCGCGGCCTGGATCCCGTCGCCCATCCCCGGCGCCAGCAGCACCACCGTGGTGTCCGCCTGCGCGGCCACCTCGACCTCGGACTGGCCGACGCCGACCGTCTCGACCAGGATCACGTCGCAGCCGGCCGCGTCCAGCACCCGCAGCGCCTGCGGCGCCGCCCAGGAGAGCCCGCCGAGGTGCCCGCGGGTGGCCATCGAGCGGATGAAGACGTCCGGGTCGGTCGCGTGGTCCTGCATCCGCACCCGGTCGCCGAGCAGCGCGCCGCCGGAGAACGGCGAGGACGGGTCCACCGCGAGCACCCCGACCCGCTTGCCGAGCCGCCGGTAGGCGGAGACCAGCGCCGAGGTGCTGGTCGACTTGCCGACACCGGGCGAACCGGTCAGCCCCACGGTGTACGCGTGGCCGGTGTGCGGCGCCAGCGCCGCCATCGCCTCGCGCAGCTCGGGCGCGGCGTTCTCGACCAGCGAGATCAGCCGGGCCACCGCACGCGGGCGCCCCGCGCGGGCCTGTTCGACCAGGGTGGGCACATCGATCACGGCTACTCCGTCTCCACGGTCAGGGCCGGCGACCCCCGTCGGGGTCGCCGGCCCGTCTGAAAAGGGGGTGTCAGGCCTTCGGCACCCGGACGATCAGGGCGTCGCCCTGGCCGCCGCCGCCGCACAGCGCGGCCGCGCCGACGCCGCCGCCGCGGCGCTGCAGCTCCAGCGCCAGGTGCAGCACCACGCGCGCGCCGGACATCCCGATCGGGTGGCCGAGCGCGATCGCGCCGCCGTTGACGTTGACCTTCTCGGCCGTGACGCCGAGGTCCAGCATCGACTGGTGGGCGACCGCCGCGAACGCCTCGTTGATCTCGATCAGGTCGAGGTCCTCGACCGCGATGCCCTCCTTCGCGACCGCGTGCTTGATCGCGTTGGACGGCTGCGACTGCAGCGAGTTGTCCGGGCCGGCCACGTTGCCGTGCGCGCCGATCTCGGCGATCCAGCTCAGGCCCAGCTCCTCGGCCTTGGCCTTGCTCATCACGACCACCGCGGCGGCGCCGTCGGAGATCTGCGAGGAGGTGCCGGCGGTGATCGTGCCGTCCTTGGTGAAGGCCGGGCGCAGCTTGGCCAGACCCTCGACCGTGGTCTCGGCGCGGATGCCCTCGTCCTGGCTGAACAGCACCGGGTCGCCCTTGCGCTGCGGGATCTCGACCGGCACGATCTCGGCGTCGAAGACGCCGTTCTTCTGCGCGGCGGCGGCCCGCTGGTGCGAGCGGGCGGCGATCTCGTCCTGCACCTCGCGGCCGATGCCGAGGCGGGTGTTGTGCTTCTCGGTGGACTCACCCATCGGGATGTTCTCGTAGGCGTCGGTCAGGCCGTCGTAGGCCATCGCGTCGAGCATCTCGATCGAGCCGTACTTGAAGCCCTCGCGGGACTTCGGCAGCAGGTGCGGCGCGTTGGTCATCGACTCCTGGCCACCGGCGACCACGATGTCGAACTCGCCGGCGCGGATCAGCTGGTCGGCCAGCGCGATCGCGTCCAGGCCGGACAGGCAGACCTTGTTGATGGTCAGCGCCGGGACGTTCATCGGGATGCCGGCCTTGACGGCGGCCTGGCGGGCCGGGATCTGGCCGGCGCCGGCGGTCAGCACCTGCCCCATGATCACGTACTGCACCTGGTCGCCGGTCACCCCGGCCCGCGTCAGGGCCTCCTTGATGGCGAACGCGCCCAGTTCGGCGCCGGAGAATCCCTTCAGCGAGCCGAGCAGCCGGCCCATCGGGGTGCGGGCGCCCGCAACGATCACGGACGTTGTAGCGGTGGAAGCGGAAGACATCGGAAACGAGCCCCTTCGCGCGTCTTGGCCAGCGAGTCCCGCCGACGGTGTGGCACGGCGACAGGGCCCGGGGAGAGGGATGCAGCTCAATGTACTGACCCGTAACCCGGGCGTCACCGGAGCAACGGTGTGATCAGGCTCGCACGTGACCCGGTGGCGCGGCACCCTCTCTCTGCGCTGCACTGGTCCGACCCACCCTCAGGAGGCCCACTGTGTTGACCAGGATCGACCACATCGGAATCGCCTGCTTCGACCTCGACAAGACCGTCGAGTTCTACCGTGCCACGTACGGCTTCGAGGTGTTCCACAGCGAGGTGAACGAGGAGCAGGGCGTCCGCGAGGCGATGCTCAAGATCAACGACACCGGCGACGGCGGTGCCTCGTACCTCCAGCTGCTGGAGCCGACCCGCGAGGACTCCACGGTCGCCAAGTGGCTGGCCAAGAACGGCGAGGGCGTGCACCACATCGCCTTCGGCACCGCCGACGTGGACGGCGACGCCGCCGACATCAAGGCCAAGGGCGTCCGGGTGCTCTACGAGCAGCCGCGGATCGGCTCGATGGGCTCGCGGATCACGTTCCTGCACCCGAAGGACTGCGGCGGCGTGCTGACCGAGCTGGTCACCTCCGCCGAGCACCCCGCCGGCCACGCCGAGGACCACTCCGAGGCTCATTGACCAGCCGGTAACCTGGGCGACTGCCCACCTCGGCGGTTACAGTCGCGCCCCGGCCCACTACACTGCCCAGGGTCGCAGGGGAGTCCGTTTCATGGGCACGGCTGAACGGTCGCAGTTCGGATCTGTCACCATTCTCCATAGGCAAGAGTTCGCCCAGGAGTCCACCCGGTCGGCGTAGCGCGGTCCACCGCGCCCGCCCGGCCCGCGACTCCGACCGTGGCGGTCGTCCCCAGCGCCGGGGCCGTCCGAAGCCCAGCCCCCGTACGGGACTGGCCGCGGATGCAAGGACCAGCGCGGTCGGCCCCGTCCGGGGCCGGACCGGGCCGCGCGGTCGAGGACGCGACCAGGAGATGGATGGGACCGCGGAGTGCGGGGCAACGACCGCTACGAGGTTGATGATCACCTCTCCCAGTTCGAAGCCGAGATGGAGCGGCTTCGCAAGGAGCGGGACAAGACCGTCGAGCATGCCGAGGACCTCGCCTACCAGGTGGAGGTGCTCCGGGCCAAGCTGCACGAATCCCGTCGGCAGCTTGCGCAGCCGCGCGCCTTCGACGCCGTCTCCGGCCAGGCCGAACAGATCCTTCGCACCGCCGAGCTCCAGGCCCAGCAGCTGCGCGAGAACGCCGAGCGCCAGCTGCGCGAGTCGCAGGCCGCGACCCAGCGGCTGATGGCCGAGGCGGCCGAGCGCACCGCCCGGCTGGAGGCCGAGCTGGTCGCCCGCCGCCGCCAGCTGGAGGACGAACTCGTCGAGCTGCGCCGCGCCGCCGAGCAGCACGTCAACGAGAACGTCAACTGGGCCGAGCAGACCCGCGCGGGCACCGAGCAGGAGGCCCAGCGCCTGCTCCAGGAGGCCCGCGGCGAGGCCGACCGGCTGATGGCCGCCGCCCGCGCCGAGGCCACCGCCCTCTCCGACCAGGCCCGCGCGCAGACCGCCGCCGACGTGGACGCCGCCCGTGGCGAGGCCCAGGCCGCCGCCGAGGCCGCGCTGCTGCGCGCCCAGAGCGACGCCGAGCGCCTGCTGCGGGCCGCCAACGAGCAGGCCCAGCAGACCTCCCGCCAGGCCGAGGAGCTGCGCGGCAGCGCCGCCAACGAGGCCCAGCAGCAGCTGGCCGGCGCGCAGGCCGCCGCCGAGCAGCAGCTGGCCGCCGCCGAGGCCGAGATCAACCGGCTCAAGGAGCAGGCCGCCGACGACCAGCGGCAGGCCGAAGCCGCCGCCGGCCGGGCCCAGGCCGAGATCGAGCGGCTGCGCGAGCAGGCCGCCGCCGAGGCCGAGCGGGCCCGCCAGGAGGCCGCCGCGCTGCGCGAGCAGGCCGAGCGCGCCGCCGAGCAGCTGCAGGCCGACGCGGCCGCGTTCGCCGAGCAGAAGGTCGCCGACGGCGAGGCCGCCAGCGAGCAGCGCTCGCAGACCGCCAGGGCCGAGGTGGCCCGGATGGTCGCCAAGGCCAACCAGGAGGCCGACCGGGTCCGGCAGGAGGCCGAGCGGATCAAGTCCGAGGCCACCGAGCTGCTGACCCGGGCGCAGACGGTCCAGGCCGAGGCGGACGCCGCCATGGCCGCCGCCGACGACGAGAACGACCGGCTGCGCGCCGCCGCCGAGACGGTCGCCACCCAGCTGCGCTCCGAGGCCGAGGCCGCCATCGCCGAGCTGCGCGCGAGCACGCTCGCCGAGACGAGCGAGCTGCGCGCCCAGGCCGAGGCGGCCGCCGACGCGATCCGCACCGACGCCCGCGAGCAGGGCCGGGCCGAGGGCGCCAAGGACGCGACCGTCCACCTGGCCAAGGCGGCCAAGAGCGCCGAGGAGGCGCTGGCCCGGGCCGAGGAGGACGCCGAGGCCACCCGCGCCGAGGCCGCCGCCGAGGCCGAGCGGATCCGGGCGGGCGCCGCCGCGGAGGCCGAGCGGCTGCGCGCGCAGGCCGAGGCGGCCGTCGAGCAGGCGCAGAACGCCGCGCTGGACGACGCCGCGGGCATCCGCGCGCGGATGGAGCAGATGCAGGACGAGGCGGCCCGGCTGCGCGCCGAGGCCGAGGAGCTGCGCGCCCAGGCCGCCGCCGAGGCCGAGAAGGTGCGCGGCGAGGCGCGCCGGCAGGCCGTCGTCCAGATAGAGGAGTCCGCGAAGAGCGCGGAGGAACTGCTCACCAAGGCCAAGGGCGACTCCGACGAGCTGCGGGCCGGTGCACTCGCCGAGATCGAGCGCCAGCGCGCCGAGGCCAAGGAGCAGGCCCAGCAGACCCAGGCGCGGGCCGAGCAGACGCTCGCCCGGGCCCGCAGCGAGGCCGAGAAGCTGACGGCCGCCGCCGAGCAGCAGCACCGGGACGCGCTGGCCGCCGCGAAGGCCGCCGCCGCCGAGAACCGCGCGGCGACCGAGCGGGAGACCGCCGAGCTGCGCCGCGAGGCCGCCGACTACGACCAGCGGGTCCGGGCCGAGGCGCAGCGCGAGGCGAGTGCGCTGCAGGCTGAGGCCCAGGCCGCCGCCGAGGCCCGCGAGGCCCAGTCGCAGGCCGAGGCCGACCGGGTGCTCGCCGAGGCCGAGGCCACCGCGAACGCGCTGCGCGAGGAGGCCCGCCGGGCCGCCGAGGCGCAGGCCGCCGCACTGGCCCAGGAGCGCACCGAGACCTCCGAGCAGCTGGAAGCCGCCCGGCTCGCGCACGCCGAGGCGCAGGCCGCCGCGGCCGAGCTGACCGAACGGGCCGAGGCGCAGGCCGCCGAGCTCACCGAGCGGACGGCCGCGGAGACCACCGCGCTGACCGAGCGAACCGCCGCGCAGGCCGCCGAGCTCACCGAGCGGACGGCGGCCGAGACCGCCGCGCTGCGCGCCGAGACCGAGACCGAGGCCGCCCGGCTCACCGCCGACGCCGAGGCCGCCGCCCAGGCGCAGCGCGCCCAGGCCGCCGAGCAGCTGGAGCAGGCCACCGCGGCCGCCGAGGCCGCCCGCGCGGAGGCCGCCGCGCACGCGCAGAACGTGCTGATCGCGGCGCGGCAGGAGGCCGAGCGGGTCACCGCCGAGGCCGAGAACGCCGCCCAGGCACTGCGCACCGAGACCGAGCAGGCCACCCGGCAGGCCCGCGCCGAGGCCGAGAGCGCCGCCGAGACGCTGCGCGGCGACGCCGAGACCGAGAGCGCCGCACTGCGGGCCGGGGCCGAGGCCGAGGCCGCCCGGGTCACCGCCGAGGCCGAGAACGCCGCCCAGGCGCTGCGCACCGAGGCCGCCGAGGCGCTGGAGCGGGCCCGGCTGGAGGCCGGCGACACCACCGCCACCGCGACCGCGCAGGCCGCCGAGCTGGTCTCCGCCGCCGAGGACGAGGCCGCGAGCGTCCGCCAGTCGGTGGCCGGCCTGCACGAGTCCGCCGCCCAGCAGGTCGCCGATCTGGTCGAGCGCACCGAGCGGGAGACCGCCGAGCAGCGCGAGCAGACCGGCCGCGAGCTGGCCGAGCAGCGCGCCCAGGCCGAGCAGGCCGCCGCCGCGCTGCGCACCGAGGGCGAGGAGTACCGGGACCGGCTGAAGGTCGAGGCCGAGGCGTACAGCGCCCAGGTCCGCACCGACGCCGACGCCTACGACAACGAGCTGCGCGCCGACGCCGAGCAGTACGCGGCGACCCTGCGCGCCGACGCCGAGGCCGAGGCCGCCCGGGTCACCACCGAGGCCGGCGAGTACGACGCCGCGCTGCGCGCCGAGGCGGACAACCGCCTCGCCGAGGCCCAGGAGGACGCGCACCGGCTGCGCAGCGACGCCCAGGCGCAGGGTCGCCAGACGGTGGCCGAGGCCGAGGAGCGGGCAGCCGCGCTGGCCGCCGACGCCGAGCAGTACGCCGCCCGGATCCGCACCGAGGCCGACGAGTTCGCCGCCGCCACCCGCACGCTCGCCGAGGAGTACGAGACCGACACCCGCACCCGGGCCGACGCCTACGACCGCGGCACCCGCGAGCAGGCCGAGCAGTACGACGCGGCGACCAGGGCGCAGGCCACCTCGGTGCTGGAGAAGGCGTTCGCGGACGCCGAGTCGCTCGGCGACGAGGCCCAGAGCACCGCGCTGGCCACCACCGCCGCGGCCGAGGAGCAGGCCGACGCGATGGTCGCCGCCGCCCGCAAGGAGGCCGACCGGCTGGTCGCCGCCGGCGAGGCGGCCGGCCAGGCCGAGGTCGAGCGGGCCCGCGCCGACGCCGACGCGCTGCTCTCCGAGGCCCGCCGGGACGCCACCGCGATCCGCGACCGCGCCGAGGAGCTGCGCGAGCGCACCGACGCGGAGATCGAGGCGCTGCACGAGCGGGCCCGCAAGGAGAACGCGCAGGCCATGAAGTCGGCCGGCGAGCGGGTCGACGCGCTGGTGACGGCGGCTCAGGAGCAGCTCACCGAGGCCGAGGACCAGGCGGTCGCGACCGTCGCCGAGGCCGAGGAGCGGGCGGCCTCGCTGGTCGCCGCCGCCGAGGAGCGCGCCGCCGAGCTCACCTCGGAGGCGTCCGCGGAGGCCAGCAAGGTCCGGATCGCCGCCGTCCGCAAGGCCGAGGGCCTGCTGAAGGAGGCCGAGCAGAAGCTGGCCGACTCCAGCGCCAAGGCCGAGCAGCAGAGCAGCGAGGCCGAGGCCCGGCTGAAGGCGGCTCAGGACGAGGCCGAGGAGCAGATCGAGGCCGCGGCCACCGAAGCGGCCAAGCGACTGCGGGCCGCCGAGGAGAGCGCGGCCGAGCAGCTGCGGCTCGCCGAGGAGGAGGCGGACCGGGTCCAGGAGACCGCCCGCGCCGACGCCCAGCGGGTGACCGACGAGGGCCGGCGCGAGCTGGACGAACTGGTCCGCCGGCGCAAGGACATCAACACCGAGATTTCGCGCGTGCAGGACGTGCTGTCGGCGCTGGAGGCCTTCGAGGCTCCGTCACCGGTCCAGCAGGCCGCGGCGCGTGAGTCGTCCGGCTCGTCGGGCGGCAAGAACAGCGGGGCCAACGGGGGATCAAAGGCGGGCGCAGGAGTGGGCGCCCCCCGATCGGGTGGCGGCAGGTCCACGGGGACACCACCCGATTGAGCGGACATTGTCCGTCCGCCATAGGTTTTTAACCTACGACACTCCGGTAACGTGTCAGGATTCCCTCAACCTCATCAGCGGTTTGACGACAGGAAGCCCAGAACCCCATGAGCGACAGTCACTCCCCTCACGGCTTCGACCTGGTGCGCCGTGGGTACGAGCGCGCCCAGGTGGACGAACGGATCACCAAGCTGGTGGCCGACCGTGACAGCGCGCTGACCCGGATCAGCGCGCTGGAGAAGCGCATCGAGGAGCTCCACCTGGAGACCCAGAGCGCCCAGGCGGCGGTGACCGAGGCTGAGCCCTCGTACGCCGGTCTCGGTGCCCGGGTCGAGAAGATCCTGCGTCTGGCCGAGGAGGAGGCGAAGGACCTGCGCGAGGAGGCGCACCGCGCCGCCGAGCAGCACCGCGAGCTGGCCGAGGCCGCCGCCCAGCAGGTCCGTTCCGAGGCGGAGAACTACGCCAAGGACCGCAAGGCGAAGGCCGAGGACGAGGGCCTGCGGATCGTCGACAAGGCGAAGAGCGACAGCTCCCAGCTGCGCGCCGAGGCCAACAAGGACGCCCAGAACAAGCGTGAGGAGGCGGACGCCCTCTTCGAGGAGACCCGCACCAAGGCCGCCCAGGCCGCGCTGGAGTTCGAGACCAACCTGGCCAAGCGCCGGGAGCAGTCCGAGCGCGACCTGGCGGCCCGTCAGGCCAAGGCCGAGAAGCGTCTGGCCGAGATCGAGCACCGGGCCGAGCAGCTGCGCCTGGAGGCCGAGAAGCTGCGCACCGACGCCGAGCGCCGGGCCCGCCAGACGGTGGAGACCGCCCAGCGCCAGTCCGAGGACATCGTCGCGGACGCCAACGCCAAGGCCGACCGGATCCGCAGCGAGTCCGAGCGCGAGCTGGCCGCTCTGACCAACCGCCGCGACTCGATCAACGCCCAGCTCACCAACGTGCGCGAGATGCTCGCCACGCTGACCGGCGCGGCGGTGGCGGCGGCTTCGCTGCCGACCGACGACGCGCTGGGCGTTCCGGCGCAGCAGTCGCGCTGACGGAGCGCCACGGGCTTCCCGGGCTCCGCTGAACGGCCGCCGGCCCCCGCCTTCGGGCGGGGGCCGGCGGCCGTTTCACGCACTCCCCCGGTGCGGACCAGCCCGGTGTGCCGGCGTGAACGCACCCGGCGCATTCGCCCACAGGGGGCGCGCGCCGCCACACGCACTCCGACCCGCGCCGGTCACCCCGCCTTGCGCAGCAGCCCCTGCACCGCCGCGTTGAACGCCGCCGGCGCCTCCAGCGCGCTGAGGTGCCCGACGCTCGCGATCACCGTCAGGTCGGCGGCCGGCAGCGCCGCCACCATCGCCCGGGCGTCCGCCACCGGCGTCAGCCCGTCGTGCTCGCCGACCACCACCGCGACCGGCACCCGCAGCCCGGCCAGCGTCTCGAACGAGTCGGGCCGCGCCGCCATCGCGCGCTGCGCCCAGGCCACCGCCGAGGGCGCCGCGGACGCGATCATCGCCCGCACCTCGGCCACCAGCTCCGGCGCCGGGTCCGGGCCGAGCAGCGTGCTCTCCATCTTCTCCTCGGCGAGCAGCGCCACGCTCTCCCTGGCCTCCACCGCGGCCGCGATCCGCTCCCGGTTGGCGAGCGCCGCCGGCGTGTCCGCACTCGCCCTGGTGTTCGCGAGCAACAGCCCGGCCAGCCGGTCGGGGTGGCGGCGGGCGAAGGCCAGCGCCAGGTAGCCACCCATCGAGAGCCCGCCGAGGACCACGCGCTCCTCCCCCACCTCGTCCAGCAGGCGGGCCACGTCGTCGGCCCAGAGGTCCAGCGAGGGCTCACCGACCGGGGACGGCGAGCCGCCGAAGCCGCGCAGGTCGGGCGCGATGACCCGGGCACCACCGAGCGCGCCGTCGAGCTGCGCCCGCCACATCGCGGAGCTGAGGGGGAAGGCGTGCAGCAGCACCAGCGGCGTACCGCTGCCGGTCTCGCGCACGGAGAGGGAGAGTTCGGTCATGGCGCCCACCGTAGGGGGCGTACCAAAGAGGCGCACAATGCGGGCCACCCGGTGCTACTTGTCATAGCCTGACAGGGATTGACCGATCGAGAGCGGCCACGTTCCGGGAGCGGCGATGATCGAACTGCACGAACTGACCAAGCGCTACGGCGACAAGACCGCGGTGGACGGACTGACCTTCCAGGTCCCGCAGGGAGTGGTGACCGGCTTCCTCGGACCGAACGGCGCCGGCAAGTCGACGACGATGCGGATGATCCTCGACCTGGACCACCCGACCAGTGGCCGGGTCACCATCGACGGCAAGCGCTACGAGCAGCTTGCCGAGCCGCTCAGATACATCGGCGCGCTACTGGAGGCACAGGCCGTGCACCCGGGGCGGACGGCGTACAACCACCTGCTCTGGCAGGCCCAGGCCAACCGGATCCCGGTCGGCCGAGTGGACGAGGTGCTGGCGCTGGTCGGCCTCACCGAGGTCGCCCGCAAGCGGGCCCGCGGCTTCTCGCTCGGCATGGGCCAGCGGCTCGGCATCGCCTCCGCGCTGCTCGGCGACCCGGAGATCCTGATGTTCGACGAGCCGGTCAACGGGCTCGACCCCGAGGGCATCCTGTGGATCCGCAACCTGATGAAGCGACTGGCCGCCGAGGGGCGGACGGTCTTCGTCTCCTCGCACCTGATGAGCGAGATGGCGCTGACCGCCGACCACCTGGTCGTGATCGGCAAGGGCCGGCTGCTCGCCGACCTGCCGATGGCCGAGTTCATCGCGCAGAACTCGCGCTCCTCGGTGCGCCTGCGCACCCCGCAGCCGGAACAGCTGCTGGACGCGCTCGCCGGCCAGCCGCTGCCCGTGGAGCCGGGACCTGACGGCTCGTACGAGGTGGTCGGCGGCGATCCCGCCGCGCTCGGCGAGCTGGCCGCCGCGCACGGCGTCACGCTGCACGAGCTGAGCCCGCAGCGGGCCTCGCTGGAGGAGGCGTTCATGCAGATGACCGCCGACTCGGTGGAGTACCACGCGGGCATCGACGGCGCCGGCACCGACGCGGCCGGCGCCGCGCTGTTCGGCGCCGCACCGGACAGCCCGACCCTCGCCTGGGGCGCGGACTGGCAGCAGACGGGCAGGAAGCAGTCGTCCAAGCGGTCCAAGCAGCAGAAGGGCGCGAACTGAGATGGCAGACACGACGGCGATCGGGGCCCGCACGGCCCGGGCCTCCCAGGGGGCCGCGCCCTTCACCGCGATCCTGAGCTCCGAGTGGACGAAGATCCGCAGCGTCCGCTCCACCATGTGGACGCTGCTGCTGACCTTCGTGGTCACCGCCGGGCTCGGCGCGCTGATCTCGCTGCTCACCAAGAACAACTTCGCCGACTTCACCAAGAACGAGAAGGCGCCCTTCGACGCGACCGCGACCAGCTTCGCCGGCATCGGGCTCGGCGAGATCTCGATGATCGTCTTCGGCGTGCTGGCTATCGGCAACGAGTACAGCAGCCGGATGATCCGCCTCTCGCTGGCCGCCGTCCCGCAGCGCGTCAGGCTGCTGACCGCGAAGTCCGTGGTGATCGGCGTGCTGGCGCTGATCACCTCGCTGATCACCGCGTTCGTGACGTTCTTCCTCGGCCAGGCGCTGCTCGGGAGCCACCACACCACGCTCGGCTCGGACGGCGTGCTGCGCGCGGTGTTCGGCGCGGCGGTCTACCTGATGCTGCTCTGCCTCTTCTCGGCCGGCGTCACCGCGATGCTGCACAACCAGACGCTGGCGCTCGGCGTGCTGGTGCCGTTCTTCTTCCTGCTGTCGCCGATCCTGTCGGCGGTGCCCAAGGTGAAGAACGTCGCGCACTACTTCCCCGACTACGCCGGGCGCCAGATGCTGACGGTCTTCCAGGCGCCGGGCGAGCCGTACGGCTGGCTGGCCGGGTTCTTCCTCTGCGCCGCCTGGACCCTGGCCGCGCTGGTCGGCGGCGCCATCGTGCTGAAGGCCAGGGACGCCTGACCGGCCGGCTCGACCCGACCTAGTACTTCGGGGCGCCGCGGCCGCGCTGGACGGCCGAGCCGCGGCGCTCCCGCGCGTTCCAGCAGGCCCGGTGCCAGTGCCGCCGGTCGTCCACCCCGGCGCCGTACGAGGGCCAGGCCACCACGTGTCCGACGCCCGCCGGGATCTCCTGGTCGCAGCCCGGGCAGCGGTACTGCCGGCCGGCCGAGCCGGCCACGGTCTGAACCACCCACTCCTCACCGCGGAACGTTTCGCTGCGGCGCAGCGAACCGCCCAGCGGGGCCGGCTGCTCGGAGGCCCGATCGGCGTTGCTGCTGATCCGGTTGCGGCGGGGAGACACGGTGATCACCTTTCGGTGGGGGCGCGATTGCTCTCCGAACAGACTAAGGGTCCGGATCCGACGGCCCGGGGCGAAGGCCGGGAACGAGCCCGGCCGGGGGTCCGGAACAGTCTGTAACAGGGTCCGGGACGAGGTCCGGAACGACCCGGTATCCCCTATCACGTGGCTGGTGTGACGCGCGGGATTATCCGGAATTTCCACCCGATCCCAGGGGAAATCGGCCGATCCGGGTGCCTATGGCACATGACATGGGTTACTCACGAGGGAACAGCGGCGGCGCCCCGTCCGGCCCGCGCGCGCCCAAGGAGGACTTCCCGTGACCAAGACCAGTGCCGACGCCGACGTGCTGGACGGCGCCGACACCGCGCCCGAGGACGCCCGGCCGATGCCTGCGGTGGAGGTGGAGCGCGGTGGCGGCCATCCGGCGGCGCAGGACACCGTCCGGGTCGGCGCCTTCCTGCTCTCCGCCCAGTTCCCCGGCCAGAGCCACTCCCAGGCGCTGGACCGCACGGTGGCCGCCACCCTGGCCGCCGAGCGGGCCGGGCTGGATGCGGTGTGGCTGGCCGAGCACCACTTCGTGCCGTACGGGGTCTGCCCGAACGCGGTCACGCTCGCCGCGCTGCTGCTCGGCCGGACGAAGCGGATCCAGCTCGGCACCGCCGTCAGCGTGCTCTCCACGACGCACCCGGTGGCGCTCGGCGAGCAGGCCGCGCTGCTGCACCTGACGGCCGGCGGGCGGTTCACCCTGGGGGTCGGGCGCGGCGGCCCGTGGATCGACCTGACCGTCTTCGGCGACGGCGTGGCCGCCTACGAGGAGGGCTTCGCCGAGCGGCTCGACCTGTTGCTGCGCTGGCTGCGCGGCTCGCGGGTGCGGGCGGACGGGCCGCAGTTCAGCTTCCCCGAGGTCGCAGTGGTGCCGCGGGCCGTCGAGCCGTCCCGGCTGAGCGGGGAGGAGCTGGCCGACTGGCTCGGCCTGCAGAGCGAGCCGGCGCTGCGGTTCCCGCGGCAGCGGACCGACGGGCAGCTTGCCGCGGGCGCCGGGGGTGGGACCGGTGCGGCCGCCGGGCCGCCGGTGGTGGTCGCCTGCACCTCACCCGCCAGTGTTCGACTGGCGGCCGAGCGCGGACTGCCGATGCTGCTCGGGATGCACTCCGGCGACGAGGACAAGCAGCAGATGCTGGCCGCCTACCGGAGCGCCTGGCGGGCCACCGGGCGGGGCGAGGAGCAGCTGCTCCGGGTCGAGCGCGAGCACGTGGCCGCCGGGGTGGCACAGGTCGAGGACCGCTCCCCCGCCGCGCGCGCCACGCTGCTGCGGGCGATGCCCGGCTGGTTCGAGTACGGCCTCGGCGCCCACCGCACGGTGGACGGGCGGGAGCGCAAGATGCGCGACCCGTACGCGTACACCGAGCTGCTCTGCGACCTGCACGCGGTCGGCACCCCGCGGCAGTGCGCGGACCGGCTGCTGGCCACCGCCGAGCGGACCGGGATCCGGCGCTTCGCACTGCTCGCCGAGGGCTCCGGCGACCACGAGGCCACCATGCAGAACATCGCCCGGCTCGGCGCCGAGGTGCTGCCCCAGCTCGGCTGAGGTGCCGTCCCGGCTCGGCCGAGGTCGCCGGTACGGCTCGGCCGGGCATCGAGGCCATCGCGGCCAGTCGGTGGACCCCGCCCGCTGCTCACACACGGGGTCCACCGACTGACGGGTCAACAGTCCCGGAGCTCGGCCGACTGGTTCAGCAACTGGGCCCGGACCGAGGTGAAGCGCCGGTAGCGCTCCTCGGTGTCCGTCGCGGGCCCGAAGACCGCCACCCGGTGGCAGTTCTGGAAAGCCAGCCTGACCCCGAAGTGCCGCTGCAGGGCCCCGCGGATCGCGTCGCTCGCCATGGCGCGCAACAGCTGACCGCGCTCCTGCTCGCTGGGCGGCGGGACGTGGTTGTCCGCGAAGCCGGTGCCGTCGACGCCCATCTGGGCGACGAGCGAACTGATCAGGTCCCACGCATAGGGCAGGGACGTACGGACGCAGTCGACGAACTCCCGCTCGTCGACCTCGCCTCGCTCGGCCTTCTCCAGGAGGGCCGGTGAGACGTCGAGCGACATGGGTTCTCCTCTCGCGGTCCACCCGCGCACCTCACGCGAGTGGTTGGTGCCGTGGTGCGTTTGGTGCGGTTGGTGCCGTTTTGTTCCACTGATGGTGATGGCGGTGCCACTGCTGTGTGGTGCCGCTTGTCGGTGCTACGGCTCGTTGCCAGAGATCGCTGGTGCTGCTCGCTGGTACTGCCGGCTCGTGCTGCTCGCTGGTTCCGTTGCTCGTTCTCGCCGTCGCGCGTGGTGCCGGCATCTGCGCTGCCCTGGCCGGGCGGGCGACGGCCTCGACCAGATTGGCAGGCTAGACGCGACAAAACTCGCGATTACCGCAATTCACGTCGAAAATCTCGACACCGCGGCCGTTCCGGCCAGCTTGGCCGGAACGGCCGTATCGACCGGATCCCGTCGGACCCGCCATGTCCACACTCCGTCCCCGTTGGCTACGCGGGCGTCCGAGGACGTCACCCAACGTAGCGGCCTGTGCGCGCAGGCGCCAGACTGCGGAAGCCTCGGGCTCCCGGCTTCCCATGGTTCGCCTCCTTCATCTCCCCGGTACACCCCTGGTACGGACTCGCTTCAATTGGCCCTGCGCAGGCCGGTGAGCCGACCGCGCGTCTCGGCGGGAGGCCCCAGAGCGCCGGGATTCCCGGGGCTCGGCGCGCGCCGGTCGAACGCCTTGACGCACAGAGCGTCCACACTGTTTCACTTTCCGTGGCCGCGTCAGGGCCCGCCCCGGGAACGCCTAGGCTTGCCCCCATGCGTCTTGTCATCGCCCGTTGCTCTGTCGACTACGCCGGTCGGCTCTCCGCCCACCTGCCCTCCGCCACCCGGTTGATCCTGGTCAAGGCCGACGGGAGCGTGAGCATCCATGCCGACGACCGTGCCTACAAGCCGCTCAACTGGATGTCCCCGCCGTGCAGCCTCAAGGAGGCCGACGGCTCGTGGACGGTCGAGAACAAGGCCGGCGAGAAGCTGATCATCACGCTGGAGGAGGTCCTCCACGACTCCTCACACGAACTCGGCGTGGACCCCGGCCTGATCAAGGACGGCGTCGAGGCCCACCTGCAGGAACTCCTCGCCGACCGGATGGAGGTGCTCGGCACCGGCTGGTCGCTGGTCCGCCGCGAGTACCCCACCGCGATCGGCCCGGTGGACATCCTGTGCCGCGACGCGAACGGCGGCACGGTCGCCGTCGAGATCAAGCGCCGCGGCGAGATCGACGGCGTCGAGCAGCTGACCCGCTACCTCGAACTGCTCAACCGCGACCCGCTGCTCGCCCCGGTGAAGGGCATCTTCGCCGCCCAGGAGATCAAGCCCCAGGCCCGCGTGCTGGCCACCGACCGCGGCATCGACTGCGTGGTGCTGGACTACGACGCCCTGCGCGGGATCGACGACGACAAGCTGAAGCTCTTCTGATCGACGGGCCGAGAGGCGGGCCCGGGGGCCCCGGTCAGGGGCCAGCTGGGCCCTGGCCGGCCGGTCGTGCCGGGTGCGCGACGCCGGGCATCCGCCCCCGAGCCTTCGGCCGGGGGAACCGCGCGCTGATCCGACAAGATCCACCGGGCGGGCCCTGGGCGCCTCCCGGGAGCACACGGGCGCTTGCGCGGACGGCGAGCGCCCGTGCGGGTGCCACGGGCTCCTGGAGCGCGGCTGGGGCATTGCCACCGCGCTCGAACCCCGAAGCGCGCCCCGACCCGCACCCCGTGACAGCACCACCGCGAGACCGCGCCGCCCATCGGGCGGCGCGGTCTCGCGTTCATGGGCGGCGCACAGTCGTCAGGTGTGGCTGCGCGGGGCAGCGCTCGACCGTAGCGCGGGCGTCAGACGTGGCTGCGCGGGCCAGCGCTCGTCAGCGATGTCCTCGGCGGCGCAGTCGTCAGGTGCGGCTGGGCGGAGCCGCGCTGGTCGGCGGGGCGGTGGTGGGCGGCGGGGTGGTCGGGGGCGGCGTCGTCGGCGGCGGGGTGGTCGGGGGCGGCGTCGTCGGCGGCGGGGTCGTCGGCGGCGCGGTGGTCGGCCGGGTGGTCGTCGGCGGGGCGTCCGGCGCGGTCGTGGTCGGCGGCGGGGCGTCCGGGGTGGTGGGGGCGGCCTGGGTGGTCGGGGCCTGGCTGCTCGGGGTCTGCGGCGGCGTGGAGGTGTCGGTCGTCGGCGTGCCCGGCGACTGCGGCGCCGTCGCGGTGGCCGTCGGGTTCGGCCGCCGGCTCCGGGTCGCGGTCGGGCCGGCCGTCGCCGTCGAATCGGCCGAGGCCTGGTCGGAACCGGCCGTGGACGGCGTGGCCGAGTCGGAGGCCGACCCCGTCGCCGTGGCGGACGCCGTGGCCGTGGCCGAGCCCGTGGCGCTCGGCGACCCTGCACCCGTACCGCCGGTCAGCACCGGCACGCCCGTCGAGCCACCGCCCGCCGGCTGTGCGCCACCGCCGCCACCGGCGCTCAGGGCCACCGCCGCGCCCACCACGCAGAGCCCGAGCAGGCCGCCCGCGGCGAGCAGCACGCTCCGCTGCGAGCGGCCGCGCAGCAGCTCGACCGGGGCCGAGGCCTTGCGCCAGGAGCGCTGCGCCAGCACCCGGATGACCGGGCGTCGGATCAGCTGTGTCTCGGCCTCGGTCGCGAGTGCCGGGCGCTCGGCCTCCTGGAGCAGCATCAGCATCCGCCGGGTGGCGGCCAGGCCGCGCACGTCGCCGTCGGCGGCCCGCAGCACGCCGGCCGCGTCCACCGCGGCCCGCGCCGCCCCGCGATCGTCCCGGCAGAGCCAGTAGACGCCCAACTCGTGCTCGAACCAGGCCTCGTCGCGGCTGCGGTGGGCCTGGCGGGCGACCTCCAGGCCGAGTTCCAGCACCTCGCGCCAGGCACCCCAGCGCAGCGCCAGCGCGAACGCGGGGGCGGCCGCGCGGGCCAGCCGGAGCACCGCGTCGGTGCGCCCGGCCGTCCGGTCCGCCTGCAGCGCGCCGAGCACCACCTCGGCCTCGGCGGCGATCTGCGGGGTGCTGACCGAGCCGTGGCCGAGCCACCAGGAGAAGTGCTGCGCCGCGCCGAGGGTGCTGTCCTGGTCGGTGCCCCACTGCGGGGCCAGGTCGGCCAGCACGCCCGCGGTGAGCCGGTGGTGGCCGCCGATCACCTCGGCCAGCCCGCAGTCGACGAGTTCGCGCAGCGCGCTCTCGCCGTGGTCCACGTTGATCAGCGCGGGCAGGTGCGGCGCGGTCGGGCACTCGCCGCCGAGCGCCACCGCGAGCCGCAGCACGGCCTGCGCGGCCTCGCCGAGCCCCTCGGCGAGCAGCGGCGCGGGCGCGGCCGCCTCGGCCACAGAGGGCAGCGGCACCGAGGCGCGCAGCTCCGCCTCCCGGATCGCCGGGTCGGCGTCCGGGGCGCCGTCGGCCTGCGGGCCGCCGAAGACGTCCCGGCGGTCCTCCTCGGCGGCGAGCAGCGCGTCCACCGCGAGGTCGCGCCGGCGCAGCAGCGCGGCGGCCTGGACGAAGCGCAGCGGCAGGCCCTCCGACTCGAACCAGAGGTCCACGCCCCAGGCCCGCTCGGCCTCGTCCAGCGCGCGGCCGGCGAGGCGGGCGGTGAGCGCCAGGCAGGCGGCCCGCGAGAGGCCGGCGACCAGGTGGTCCTCCAGCCGGGAGCCGACCGGCAGCGCGCCGCCGGAGCCGACCGCCAGCGTGATCAGGAACGCGCACTCGGGCGCGGTGGCGAGCAGCTCCTCCAGCTCGGCGCCGTCCGGCACCACCTCGTCGATCACCACGATCGCGCCCACCCGGCTGAGCAGCTCGGGCAGTTGGCCGCGGTCGGGGCGGAAGCCGGCCGCCTGGTGGGTGGCGGCGAACAGGTCCTGGAGCAGGTCGTCGGCGTCGCGCCGGTGGCCGCAGAGCCGGACCACCCCGTGCGGCGCGAGCTCGGCGGCGCCCTCGGCGACCGCCGCGAGCAGCGCGCTGCGGCCGGAGCCGGGCTCGCCGACCAGCCGGATCGAGCGGCCCTCGGCGAGCTTGGCGAGCAGCTGGGCGACCTCGGCCTCGCGGTCCAGCAGCGGCAGCTCGTCGTGGCCGGTGCCCAGCGCGAGCGGGCCGACCGCCGGGCTCGGTCCCGGGCCGCTGGCCGGACGGGCGCCGGTGCGGCCGTCCAGCTCCGGGCGCAGCTGGGTCAGCGGCCACCGCTCCAGCGGGCATGGCTGGACGTCCGAGCCGTCCGGGCTCCCGACGGTGACCAGGTACCGTCCGGAGACCAAATCGCCCGACCGTACGCGCAGGTTCTCCTGCCCGAACTCCCCGGTTGGCTGTCCCACGATGTGCTCCGCCTGTGCTCCGCCGGTCGGCTGCGCGCCGCCGGGCCGCTTGACCGACACCGGGCCGCGCGGGTGCCCGACATGCGGCAGTACCGGGCGGCGGTCTGACTATCCGATCGCAGACTCTCGCACACTCCGGGGTCGCCGTGCAGCACGGTCCCCCTGTCGAACTGCCACGCGGCCGGTGCGGAGCCGCTGACGGGGTCGATTCCGGAGCCGGAAGGGGCTCAGCGCGACGGGGTTGCCACCGACGGCACGGCGGCGCCGGGCGCGCCGGCCAGGCCCGGCAGGGTGGCGCCGCACGGGTCCGGCACCATGCCCTCGACCGCCAGGATCCGGTGCAGCCGGGTGGCCACCAGCAGCCGCTGGAGCTGCGGCGGAACGGCCCGCAGCACCAGCCGCCGGCCGAGCCGGCCGGCCCGCCGGTGGGTGCCCATGATCACGCCGAGGCCGGTGGCGTCCCAGGAGTCCAGGCCACCGAGGTCGAGCACCAGGTCGCCGCTGAGGGCGTCCACGGCCTGGTGCAGCTGGGCCCGCGCGTCGGCGGCGCTGCGGACGTCCAGTCGGCCTTCGAGGGCCAGCACGAGGTGGCCGCCGGCCACCGAGTCGCGCCGGCCGGTGGCCGTCCGGATCTCCACGATGCGCACGCTGTCCTCCTCCGCCGGCCGTCATCACCGCGCTTGGGCGCGGCCCGGGTCACGAATCCCCCACCATCTGACGCCGCGCCAGCGGTCCAGGTTGCTGCTCCCCATCGGATCTGAAGCAACTTCACTCGTCCGAGGGAATATACGCAGTAGTGCCTGGTACTCACGCTCGATTGCGGCGCAAATCACCCATCCGAGGCAGCGTCGTGAGCAAACTCACCAGTCCCCGCCCGGCACCGCGCGCCCTGGGCAGAAGGGCGCGCCGGTGCCGGCGGCGGTGACGGGGTGCTCGGCGGCGAGAGCGCCGGAGAGGGCCAGAGAAGCCCGGAGAGCGCCGGAGAGGGCCGTCAGCCCTTGTGGTTGTAGAAGCCCTGGCCGCTCTTGCGGCCGAGGTCGCCGGCGGTGACCATGCGGGCCATGATCTCCGGAGCGGCGAACTTCTCGTCCTGGGTCTCCGCGTAGATGTTGCGCGCGGCGTGCAGCAGGATGTCCACGCCGGTCAGGTCGGCCGTCTGCAGCGGACCCATCGGGTGGCCGAAGCCCAGGCGGCAGGCGGTGTCGATGTCCTCGGCGGTGGCCACGCCCGACTCGTACAGGCTCGCCGCCTCGACCACCAGCGCGGTGATCAGGCGGGTGGTGATGAAGCCGGCGACGTCGCGGTTGACCACGACCACCTCCTTGCCCACCCCCTCGGCGAAGCTGCGGGCGGCGGCCAGCGTCGCGTCGCTGGTCTTGTAGCCGCGGACCAGCTCGACCAGGCGCATCAGCGGCACCGGCGAGAAGAAGTGCACGCCGACCACGGACTCCGGGCGCTCGGTGACCGCGGCGATCCGGGTGATCGGGATCGCGGAGGTGTTGCTGCCCAGGATCGCGCCGTCCTTGGCGATCTTGTCCAGCTCGCGGAAGACCGCCTCCTTGATCTCCAGCTGCTCGAAGACCGCCTCGATCACGATGTCGGCCTCGGCGACCGCGCCCAGGTCCGTGGTGGTGGTGATCCGGCCGAGCGCTGCGCCGGCCTCCTCCTCGGTCAGCTTGCCCTTGCTGACGAACTTCGCGTACGAGGCCTCGATGCCGTCCAGGCCGCGACGCAGCGCCTGCTCGGTGACGTCGCGCAGCACCACCGGGTGGCCGGCCTGCGCGGACACCTGCGCGATGCCCGCGCCCATGAGGCCCGCGCCGATCACGGCGATCTGCTGACGCTGCGTGGAAACACTGCTCATGGCTGCTTCTCCCGAAGATCCCGTCCAGGCGCGCTCCGGGCAGGGGTCTTTCCTGGGAGCAGCGCCGCTCACGGCTCGGACTGTAGTGCTAGCCGAGCGGCCGTGGGGCGATTCACGAGTGTGATCTGCGTCAGCGCGGCGGCTGCGGATCGACTGCGGAGGCGCCCGCGCCGGCGGTCGGGGCGGGTGGCAGGGCGAGGCCGAGATCCTGCGCCAGGATCGCCGCCTGGACCCGGCTGCGCAGGTCCAACTTGGCCAGGATCCGGCTCACATGGGTCTTCGTGGTGGCCTCCGCCATCCGCAGCCGGCCGGCGATCTGACTGTTGCTCAGACCCGCGCCGACGGCGGCCAGCACCTCGCGCTCGCGCGGCGTCAGCACCTCCAGCGCGGCCGCCGGGTCCGGGCTGTCGGGGCGGGCGAAGGTGTTGATCAGCCGCCGGGTCACCGAGGGCGCGAGCATCCCGTCGCCGCGCGCCACCAGGTGGATGCCGGCGACCAGAGCGTCCGCCTCGACGTCCTTGAGCAGGAACCCGGCCGCGCCGGCGCGCAGCGCGCCGTGCACGTACTCGTCGAGGTCGAAGGTGGTCAGCACCAGCACCTGCGCGGCACCGGCCGCGGTGATCCGGCGGGTCGCCGCCACGCCGTCGAGGCGGGGCATCTGGATGTCCATCAGCACCACGTCGGGGCGCAGCTCCAGCGCGAGCCGGACCGCCTCCTCGCCGTCGCCGGCCTCGCCGACGACCACGATGTCCGGCTCGGTCTGCAGGATCATCACCAGTGCCGCCCGCACCGCCGCCTGGTCCTCGGCGACCAGGACCCTGACCGTCAGGTCGGTCTCCACCGTCAGGTCGGTCTCCACCATCACGTCCGTCTCCACGTCACGTCCGTCTGCCTGGGCGCCCGGTGGCCGGCTCCAGCGGCAGCGCCGCCCGGACCCGCCAGACGTCCCCGTGCGGCCCCGCCTCGAAGGTCCCGCCGAGCAGCTGGGCCCGCTCGCCCATCCCGACCAGTCCGGCCCGCGCGCCGGGCAGCGCACGGCCGCCATCGGCCCGGTACGGGCTGTCCACCGCGATCTCCACGAGCTGCGGCCCGTGCCGCAACCGCAGCCGTACGGTACCGCGCGCCGCGTGCTTGAGCGCATTCGTCAGCGACTCCTGGACGATCCGGTAGGCGGCCAGCTCGACCGGCGCCGGCAGCGCGGCGCGGTCACCGTCCTGCTCGGCCTCGAAGAGCAGCCCGGCATCCTGGCCGGCGAGCCGGACCCGGTCCAGCAGCGTGTCCAGCGCGTCCAGTTTCGGCGCCTGGTACGACTCCTCGACGCCGGTCGCGGTGCGCAGCAGTTCGATCATCCGCCGCATCTCGGCCAGCCCCTGCACGCTGTTCTGCCGGATCACGGCGAGCGAGGCGAGCAGCGGGTCCTCGACCGGACGGTGCTGGCGGCGCGCCAGCGACTGAGCGCCGGTGGCGTGGATGGCGATCGCGGAGAGGTGGTTGGCGACCACGTCGTGCAGTTCGCGGGCCATCCGGGCGCGCTCGGCGCCCACCGCGGAGCGCCGGTCCAGCTCGGCCAGCAGCGCGGTCTGCTCGGCCCGCAGCCGCTCGGTCTCGGCCTGCTCGCGGTGCTTGCGGACCAGGTCGCCGGTCCACACCGGGGCGAGGAAGGTCAGCCCGGCGAAGACCGCGACCGGCAGCGAGTCGGTGATCGAGCCGTACAGCGCGACCAGGCTGGTCAGCACCAGCGTGGTGATCCCGCCGACGACGTGCAGCACGGTGGACACCCGGCGGCCGCCGTAGAGCACCGCCGCGAACAGCAGGTCGGTGTACATGATCACGGTGGCCAGCAGCCCGCCGCAGAACATGTTGCCCGTGAAGACCAGGCCGCCCAGGCTCACCGCCCAGATCGGCCGGCGGCGGCGCAGCAGCTCCAGCCCCGACATCGCCAGCAGCGGCAGCAGCGGCAGCCAGCGCGGCAGGCTGTGGTCGGAGTACGCCCGGAACGCGATCAGCAGCAGCCCGCCGGCCAGGCCGGCGGCGGCGATCGCCCGGTCGGCGCGGCGCGGGCTGAGATCGAACGAGAGCACGAGGCCATCTCACCACCCGTCACCGCCCGGGCGCTGTACCCAGAAAGTTGCAGCCGAACTGCCGTCCGCCGGCGGGCCGGGGCCCTGGGAGAGCCCCTAGCGGTTCTCGCCGGGCACCCAGAGCACGTCGCCGCGCTCCTTGTTGGCGGTCCTGGCCAGGATGAAGAGCAGGTCGGAGAGCCGGTTGAGGTACTTGGCGGTCAGCGGGTTGACGGTGTCGCCGTGCTCCTCGATCGCCGCCCAGGTCGCGCGCTCGGCGCGGCGGACCACGGTGCAGGCCAGGTGCAGGTACGCGGCCCCGGGGGTGCCGCCGGGCAAGATGAAGCTGCGCAGCTTCTCCAGCTCGGCGTTGTACCGGTCGCAGTCGGCTTCCAGCCGGTCGATGTAGCCCTGCTCGACCCGCAGCGGCGGGTACTTCGGGTCCGCGACGACCGGCGTGGCCAGGTCGGCGCCGACGTCGAAGAGGTCGTTCTGGATCCGGGTCAGGACCGCCGCCACGCCCTCGTCCAGGCCGCCGGCCGCGATCGCGACGCCGATCGCGGCGTTCGCCTCGTTGCTGTCCGCGTAGGCGAGCAGCCGGGGGTCGGTCTTGGTGGTGCGGCTCATGTCACCGAGGGCGGTGGTGCCGTCATCACCGGTGCGGGTGTAAATCCGAGTGAGGTTGACCATGCCGCGAAGCCTACTCAGCCTTGCGCGGCTCCCCGGTGATCGTGGTGTCGATCACAAAGCCCTTGGCCGGGCCCTCGGAGATGGTGACCTCGGTGCCGTAGGGCACCCGGATCTCGGCGCGGTAGATGGCCTTCTTGGGGTTGGGCTCGGTGAGCACGGTGACGTGGCCGTCGTCGTCGTGGTCGTTGACGATGACGTAGACGGGGATGCCGGCCAGGGCGTACGCGCGGCGCTTGCGGACCAGGTCGCGGTCGCCCGCGTCCCTTCCGGGCGATACCACCTCGGCCACCAGAGCGACATGGTCGGCGACGGCACCGATCCCCTCGGGATCGAGCACCTCGTGCAGATCTTCCAGCGTCACCAGGACGTCCGGGATGAAGAGCTTGCGACCGGCCAGCACGTTCGTGTCCTGGTGGGCGGCGAACACGCCGTCCGCCAGGAAGGCATCCAGCCTCCGGCGAAGCCTGTTGGCAGCGAGCGAGTGGCTGCCTCCGCCTGTTGGTGACACCTCGATGGACCCCTCGACGATCTCGGCACGATAGCCCTCGGGGAGTTCGAGGGCCTTCCATGCCTGCCACAGCACTTCGTCGAGTTCGGAGACCTCCGCCTGAGCGGCTGCGAGATCCGGTTCACAGGCCATAGCGGTCATCGAGAACACACCTCCTCCGTACAGTCTGGGCGGACGGGATCAGTGTGCACAACAGCACTCGCGCCCGGTACGGAAACGAGCATCGATCGCTCGAACGAGCGATCGATGGCTACGCGACGTTGACCCTCTGCCCGGGCGGGGCGGCCTCCAGCCAGGCGAGGAAGCCGGTGAGCGCGTCGTCGCTCATCGCGAGCTCCAGCGGCGCGCCCTTGTGCAGGCAGCGCAGCACGACCGAGCCGGAGAGCAGCGCGAGCTCCTCCTGGCCCTCGGGGTAGCGGCGGCCGAGCACCTCGATCTCGCGGCGCGGCAGCACCCTGCGCGGGCGCGGCGCGTACGAGAAGACCCGGAACCACTCGATGTGGTCGCCGCTGTACCGCCCGATACCAAAAACCCACCCCTTGCCATCGGTCGCGGGGACCGGGGCCGAGGTGGGTTGTCCGTTCTCGTCGAGATCGGGCTGCGTCGAGGCGTCCGCCGGCATTTTGAGCCGGTAACTGCAGTCGAAGGTGCCACCGCCTCGCTGGATGACGCGGCGGCGTACCGCGAACGCCACCAGGCCGACCACCCCCAGGGCCACGACCGCCGCGCACACCACAAGGGCGAGGACCATGCTCACCGACCTCCTCGCTACCCGCATCCCCGTTTTGCCGGTCGTATCAAAGACACAACGGCACTGTTACCTACCAACCGATACGACAGTCCCGGGGTCACGCTCGCGCGTCCCCGGGACCGTCGGTCGAACTACGTTCAGGCTGCCGGACGGCGGCCTGCCGCGACGAGGCGGACCTCGGCGCGGCGCTCGGCGTGTGCGTCGCTCTCGCCCTTGGCGAGCTCCAGCGCGCGCTCCGCGCGGTTCACATCGATCTCGTCCGCCAGCTCGGCGATCTCCGCGAGCAGAGACAGCTTGTTGTCGGAGAACGAGATGAAGCCACCGTGCACGGCGGCGATGACGGTGCCGCCATCGGTCGTGCGGATGGTGACCGGGCCGGACTCCAGCACGCTCAGCACGGGAGTGTGCCCCGGCATGATGCCGGTGTCACCGGAGGCCGTACGGGCGACAACGATGGTGGCCGCACCGGACCACACCTTGCGGTCGGCTGCGACCAGCTCGACGTGCAGCTCAGCCAACGTGGGCTCCTAGGCTCTTGCAACGCCCGATCACTCGGGAGTTTCGGTAAGAATAACGGGCTCGCGCCGCTGTCATGAAACGGGCGGCGCAGAGATGACCGGAATCACAGCTCCTGAGCCATGAGGGGTGGCCCCCAGGGTTTGGGGACCACCCCTCATGGTCGGTCACGGAGCCGGCTCCGGATTACTTCTTGGCGAGCTCGGCAGCGTTCTTCTCGAGGTCCTCGATGCCACCGCACATGAAGAAGGCCTGCTCCGGGACGGAGTCGTACTTGCCGTCCGCGATGCGGTTGAAGGCCTCGATCGTCTCGCTCAGCGGCACGGTCGAACCATCGACACCGGTGAACTGCTTCGCCACGTAGGTGTTCTGCGAGAGGAAGCGCTCGATGCGACGGGCCCGGTGGACGGTGATCTTGTCGTCCTCGGACAGCTCGTCGATACCGAGGATCGCGATGATGTCCTGGAGGTCCTTGTACTTCTGCAGGATCCCCTTGACGCGGATGGCCGTGTCGTAGTGGTCCTGCGCGATGTAGCGCGGGTCCAGGATGCGGGACGTCGAGTCCAGCGGGTCAACGGCCGGGTAGATGCCCTTCTCCGAGATCGGGCGCGACAGAACGGTCGTCGCGTCCAGGTGGGCGAAGGTGGTGGCCGGGGCCGGGTCGGTCAGGTCGTCCGCGGGGACGTAGATCGCCTGCATCGAGGTGATCGAGTGACCGCGGGTCGAGGTGATGCGCTCCTGCAGGAGGCCCATCTCGTCGGCCAGGTTCGGCTGGTAACCCACCGCGGAGGGCATCCGGCCGAGCAGGGTCGACACCTCGGAACCGGCCTGGGTGAACCGGAAGATGTTGTCGATGAAGAGCAGAACGTCCTGCTGCTCGACGTCACGGAAGTACTCCGCCATCGTCAGAGCGGACAGGGCGACGCGCAGGCGGGTGCCCGGCGGCTCGTCCATCTGGCCGAAGACCAGCGCGGTCTTGTCCAGAACGCCCGAGTCGACCATCTCGTGGATGAGGTCGTTGCCCTCACGGGTGCGCTCGCCGACACCGGCGAAGACCGACACACCACCGAAGTTCTCGGCGACGCGGTAGATCATCTCCTGGATGAGGACGGTCTTGCCGACACCGGCACCACCGAACAGACCGATCTTGCCACCGGTCACGTACGGGGTGAGCAGGTCGATGACCTTGATGCCGGTCTCGAACATCTCGGTCTTGGACTCGAGGTCCTTGAACTCGGGGGCCTTGCGGTGGATCGGCCAGCGAGTCGTGACCTGGGCCTCGAACTCGGCCTTGTCCGTGTTCAGGACCTCGCCGAGGGCGTTGAAGACCTTGCCCTTGGTGATCTGGCCGACCGGGACCTCGATGGCCTTGCCGGTGTCGGTGACGACGGTGCCGCGGACGACGCCGTCGGTCTGCTGCATCGAGATGCCGCGGACCAGGCCGTCGCCGAGGTGCTGGGCGACCTCGAGCGTCAGCGTCTTCTTGCCGCTGCCGTCGGTCGCCTCGACCTCGAGCTTCAGCGCGTTGTACATGCCGGGAATCGCGTCGACGGGGAACTCCACGTCGACGACCGGGCCGATGACCCGCGCGACGCGGCCCGTCGCCGTGGTCGGCTCAACAGTGGTGGTCATGTCTATTCACTCCCCGCGTTAGCGTCGGCGAGGGCGTTGGCGCCGCCGATGATCTCGCTGATTTCCTGGGTGATCTCGGCCTGTCGGGCCGAGTTGGCAAGCCGCGTGAGCGCCTTGATGAGTTCCTGCGCGTTGTCGGTGGCGGACTTCATCGCACGACGCCGGGCGGCGTGCTCCGAAGCGGCCGACTGCAGCAGCGCGTTGTAGATCCGGCTCTCGACGTACCGCGGCAGCAGCGCGTCCAGGACACCCTCCGCCGACGGCTCGAAGTCGTAGAGCGGGAAGATCTCCGCCTTGGCCGGCTTGTTGTCGCTCAGCTGGACCTCGTCCAGCTTCAGCGGCAGCAGCCGGGCCTCGACGGCGGTCTGCGTCAGCATCGACTCGAACCTGGTGGAGATGAGGTGGAGCTCGTCCACCCCGCCGGTCTCCGCCGTGAACGCCTCGATGAGGTCGCTGGCCACGGTCTTCGCGTCGCCGTACGTCGGCTTGTCCGAGAAGCCCGTCCACGACGCCGCGACCGGCAGGTTGCGGAAGCCGTAGTACTGGACACCCTTGCGGCCGACGATGTACGTGACCACGTCCTTGCCCTCGGCGCGCAGCCGCGCGCTGAGCACGGTCGCCGCCTTGATGGCGTTGGTCGAGTAACCGCCGGCCAGGCCGCGGTCCGCCGTCACCAGCAGCACCGCAGCCGTCTTGGCCTGCGGGTTCTCGGTGGTCAGCGGGTGCTTGGCGTTGGACCGGGTGGCCACCGCCGTCACCGCCCGGGTCAGCTCATCGGCGTACGGAGTGGAGGCGGCCACCGCGCGCTGCGCCTTGACGATGCGCGACGCGGAGATCATCTCCATCGCCTTGGTGATCTTCTTCGTCGCGGTGACAGAGCGGATCCGGCGCTTGTAGACCCGAAGCTGTGCTCCCATGGGTCGTTACGTCCTTTCCCTCGCTACCGGACTCAGGCCTGCTCGGAGAGCAGCTTGCCGTCGGCCGTGGTGAAGCCCTGCTTGAAGGCGGTGATCGCCTCGGTCAGCGCGTCGATCGTGCCGTCCTCCAGCTTGGAGGTCTCGACGATCGCGGCGAGCAGGTCCTTCTTCTCGATCCGCAGCATGTCCAGGAACTCGCGCTCGAAGCGGCGGATGTCCGCGACCGGGACGTCGTCCAGCTTGCCGGTGGTGCCGGCCCAGATGGAGACGACCTGCTCCTCGACCGGGAACGGCTGGTACTGGCCCTGCTTCAGCAGCTCGACCATGCGCGCACCGCGCTCCAGCTGGGCCTTGGAGGCCGCGTCCAGGTCGGAACCGAAGGCGGCGAACGCCTCCAGCTCGCGGTACTGGGCCAGGTCCAGGCGCAGGCGGCCGGCGACCGACTTCATGGCCTTGATCTGGGCCGAGCCACCGACGCGGGAGACCGAGATACCGACGTTCACGGCCGGGCGGATGCCGGCGTTGAACAGGTCGGACTCCAGGAAGCACTGGCCGTCGGTGATCGAGATGACGTTGGTCGGGATGTACGCCGAGACGTCGTTCGCCTTGGTCTCGATGATCGGCAGACCGGTCATCGAGCCCGCGCCCAGCTCGTCGGAGAGCTTCGCGCAACGCTCCAGCAGGCGGGAGTGCAGGTAGAAGACGTCACCCGGGTAGGCCTCGCGGCCCGGCGGACGGCGCAGCAGCAGCGACACGGAGCGGTACGCCTCGGCCTGCTTCGACAGGTCGTCGAAGATGATGAGGACGTGCTTGCCGTCGTACATCCACTCCTGGCCGATGGCCGAACCGGTGTACGGGGCGAGGTACTTGAAGCCCGCGGGGTCGGAAGCGGGAGCAGCCACGATCGTGGTGTACTCCAGCGCGCCGGCCTCCTCCAGGGCGCCACGGACCGACGCGATGGTCGAGCCCTTCTGGCCGACGGCGACGTAGATGCAGCGGACCTGCTTCTTCGGGTCGCCGGAGCGCCAGTTGTCGCGCTGGTTGATGATCGTGTCAACCGCCACCGCAGTCTTGCCGGTCTGGCGGTCGCCGATGATCAGCTGGCGCTGGCCGCGGCCGATCGGGGTCATCGCGTCGATGGCCTTGATGCCGGTCTGCATCGGCTCGTGGACCGACTTGCGGACCATGACGCCGGGGGCCTGCAGCTCCAGGGCGCGACGGCCGGAGGAGGCGATCTCGCCCAGACCGTCGATCGGGTTGCCCAGCGGGTCCACGACGCGGCCGAGGTAGCCCTCGCCGACCGGGACGGAGAGGACCTCGCCCGTGCGCTGCACGGTCTGACCCTCCTCGATGCCCGAGAACTCACCGAGGATGACGACACCGATCTCGCGGGTGTCGAGGTTCAGCGCGAGGCCGAGGGTACCGTCCTCGAACTTCAGCAGCTCGTTCGCCATGACCGAGGGCAGGCCCTCGACATGTGCGATACCGTCCGCCGCGTCAGTGACCGTGCCGACCTCTTCACGCGAGGCGGCGTCCGGCTGGTACGACTGGACGAAATCGGCCAGCGCGTTCCGGATCTCCTCCGGCCGGATCGTAAGCTCCGCCATCAGGCTTCCCTGCTCTCCTAGGTTGCGATCCTCGGCCCGCCCAAGGAGGGCCGCAAGTATTCGATCCTCGGCCGGTGCTGTTGGACCGGCCGTTCGTATGTGCTGCCGGCTGCCCCGTGGGATGGGACCGGCGCCCGACCGAGGGTCGGATGTTGCTGTGCGGGTGGCTCAGCCTTCGAGGGCCTGACGAGCGCCTTCGAGGCGGCTCGTCATGGTGCCGTCGATGATCTCGTCACCGATCTGCACCCGGACACCACCGACGACCGCGGGGTCGACGTCGATGTTCAGGAGCACGGCGCGGCCGTACAGCTTGGCCAGCGCGCCGGCGAGGCGCTGCTTCTGGCCGTCGTTGAGCACGACTGCGGTGGTGACCAGGGCCACCACACGGTCGCGGCGATCGGCGGCGAGCTTGGCGTAGGTCGCCAGGCCCTGCTCCAGGCTACGGCCACGCGGGTTGGTGACCAGCGAGGTGACCAGGCGGACGGTGCCCGGCTGGGCCTTGCCGCCGAGCAGCTTCTTGACCAGCTCCGCCTTGGCGGCGGCACCGGCCTTGGGCTCGGTCAGCCCGGCGCGCAGCTCGTGCGAACCGGCGACGACGCGGCCGAACCGGAAGAGCTCGTCCTCCAGGTCGTCCAGCTTGCCCGCCTTGTCCGCGGCGATGACCTCGGCGTACGCGGCGAGCTGCTCCGTCGCGTCGACCAGGTCGCGCGCGCCGGACCAGCGGGAGCGGACCAGGCCGGAGACCAGGTCCACCGTTTCGCCGCTGACCTGGCCGGTGAGCAGCGCGCCCACCAGCTGCGCCTTGTCCTGGCCGGACCGCGAGGGGTCGGTCAGGGTGCGGCGCAGCGAGACCTCGCGGTCCAGCAGCACGGTGACGGCGCTGAGCTCCTCCGCCAGCTTGGCCGCGTCCACCGAGGTGTTGTCGGTCAGGCTGTCGAGGTTCTCGCGACCGGCAGCCAGCGCCTCGCGGCTGGCGCCGATCACTTGGCGACCGCCGTGGACGCGGCGGCCTTGGCCTCCAGGTCGTCCAGGAAGCGGTCGATCACGCCGCTCTGCCGGGCGTGGTCCTCCAGGGACTCACCCACGATGCGGGAGGCCAGCTGCGAAGCGAGCGAACCCACGTCCTGGCGCAGGGCGGCAGTCGCCTGCTTCTTGTCGGCCTCGATCTGGGCGTGGCCGGCGGCGACGATGGCCTCGCGCTGACGCTGGCCCTCCTCGCGCATCTCGCCGATCAGGGCAGCGCCCTGCTCACGAGCGTGCTCGGTGATCCGAGCGGCCTCGTGACGCGCCTCGGCGAGCTCGGCGCGGTACTGCTCAAGAAGGGCCTGAGCCTCGGCCTGTGCGGCCCCGGCTCGCTCCATGCCGCCCTCGATCTGGTCCCGGCGCTCCGCCAGCACCTTCTCGATGCTGGGGAGGAGCTTCTTGCCGAGCAGACCGAAGACCACGAAGAAGCAGATCAGGCCGATGACGAGCTCAGGCGTCTTGGGAATCAGAGGGTTGAACTCCTCCGATGCCAGCTGCATCGCGATGAGCGACATATCTGGACCTTCCGTCCGGTGTGACTACGGCAGGATTACTTGACGCCGTAGACGAACGGCATGACGATGCCGATCAGGGCGAGGGCCTCGGTCAGGGCGAAACCGATGAACATGTTCGAGCGGATCAGGTTGGCAGCCTCGGGCTGGCGGGCCATGGCCTGCACACCGTTACCGAAGATCAGACCGACACCGATGCCGGGGCCGATCGCGGCGAGACCGTAGCCGACCGACGCGATGGAGCCGTTGACCGCAGCGAGGTGCTCGACGAGTGCCATCTCTTTGTGTCCTTTGCAGGGTGGTGAGCCGGTGGTGGTTGGCCACCGGACGATCAGAGGGAGGATGTGGCTGGGGGCCGCAACCGGCTCAGTGCGCTTCTTCCAGCGCACCGGCGATGTAGCTGCTGGCCAGCGTCACGAAGATGTAGGCCTGCAGGAACTGGACCAGCAGCTCGAACGCGGTCAGACCCAGGGTCACCACGAAGGAGGTGGTCCCGTACAGCGCGCCCAGGCTCGGGCTCAGCAGGTACCAGGTCGCGACGGAGAAGACGACGATCAGCAGGTGGCCGGCGAACATGTTGGCGAACGCACGGACGGCGAGCGTGAACGGCCGCACGAAGATGTTCGAGAAGAACTCGATCGGGACCAGGATGAACATGACCCAGCCGGGAACACCCGACGGCCAGCAGAGGTTCTTCAGACCACCGACGAAGCCGTGCTTCTTGAACGTCAGCGTCATGTACGTGATCCAGATGACGGCCGCGAGACCGGCCGGGAAGCCGATCGTCGCCATCACCGGGTACTGCGCGAACGGGATCACGGACATGATGTTCATGATCCAGATGAAGAAGAACAGCGAGACCATCATCGGGACGTACTTCTCGCCCTTTTTACCGATGTTCTCGAAGACGATCGCCCGCTTGACGAAGTCGTAAGCGATCTCGCCGACCAGCTGGAGCTTGCCCGGCATCACCTTGGGGCGGGCGAACGCCACCCAGAAGAAGCCGATCACCAGCAGCGCGCAGATCATCGACAGCAGCATGGGCTTGTTGAAGGCCACGCCCGCCACGGTGAAGATCGGGTGGAACTGGAACTCGCCCAGGCCGGGGGCCGGGAAGCCGCAGCCGGAGAACAAGTGGCAGCCCCCGGAGGCAAGCTGCTGCTGCGTGAGCTGGTCAGCACTCACCACGGACTCCTTCGTCGTGACGCATGGTTACGGCAACCTCGGTGTGTCGGCGCGGCTTGCGGCCACGTAGCGGCACTGGATCGTGTTGGGTTTCTCGTGGACCCGGCGCGCCGGCACAAGGTGCTGGCGCGGGATCTTCTCTGACTGCGCGGGGCCGGGGGGCGATCTGTCCGCGCTGTGCGTGCGCACTGCGCGGCGGGACCTGGCCGCTTCCCGTACTCCGTTGTTGCGTCGGACGATAGCAGCCTGTCAGGACCGCATAAACACCGCCCCCCTCGCCAGGGGGACAGCCAGGGTCGGTCACGGTTGACGCCCTGGCTTCGACTGTTCATCAGGCTTGTGGTCGGCCGGTTCGGACCGGTCCGTCTGCACGTAGTAGGTCTTCTGCTTGAGCGCGGCGCGCACCTGGAACCCGGTCCAGATGAAGACACAGCCGAGCAGCGTGAAGCCGAAGACCTTGGTGTCGAAGAGTGTCGTCCCCCTGAACACCGCGAGAACGATGCCGACCAGCAGGATCTGCGTCGTGTAGACCAGCAGACCGCCGGCCATCATCATCTGCGGGTTGTTCCTGGTCAGCCGGTCGAGTGCGACCTGGCCGAAGGCGAAGAAGGCAATCACCAGGAGAGTCGCGAAGAGGGCGCCGATCAGCCCCTTGCTCCCGACCACCGCTGCGGAGATCGCGGTGGCGACAACGCCGGCGGCCGCAGTGGGGATTGCGGCGCCGCGGATGATCCGGGCGTCGTGGGACGGCATGTCGGCAACTCCGGCGGCATGTCGAGGACGGGGGAGGGCTCAACGAGAACGGGTGGCGCGCGGTGCGGGGACACCGGACCGAGTGGCGCAGGGACGAACGTCCGCTACCACTGGGTCTTTCGGCGTGTTCTCGGTACTCGTGAACGGTATCACAAACTATTTGATGAGAGCTTTACCATGAACGTGTGGCACCTGTCACACCGACGGCCCAATAGTGCCGCCGTACGGGTGAACCCTTCTGGAGCAACGAAGTTGTCACTCCGTCAGGTGTTCGGCAGGTCCTGAACCCGGACGGGCGAACGGCCTGCGGCCGGACGGACCAACCGCCGGACGGGCCGCCCACCCGGACGGCCGATCAGCCGCCGCTGCCCCGGCGCTCGCGGGCCGCCGTCGCGCCGGTGCCGAGCCGGTCGAGCAGTTCCTGGTCGGTCGCCGAGAGCTCGGCCATCGCCGGCAGCGGCTCGCGCAGCACCGGCGCCGGCGCGGGCGCCACGTTCGCGCCCCGGCCACGACCGCCCCGCCGGTAGCGCGGCGGCACGAAGGACTGCACCGAGGCCGGCGCCTTCGGCCGGAACCACGGCAGCAGCAGCACCACGATGCCGATCAGGCAGAAGCCGGCGCAGGCCAGCACGACGGTGCGGCCGGTGTTGGTGAACGAGATGGCCACCGTGCCGAACGCGATCAGCGCGGCCCAGAAGTACATGATCAGCACGGCCCGGCTGTGCGAGTGGCCGATCTCCAGCAGCCGGTGGTGCAGGTGCTGCTTGTCGGCGGCGAACGGCGAGCGCCCGGCCCAGGTGCGGCGCACCACGGCGAGCAGCAGGTCGGCCAGCGGCAGCGCGATCACCGCGAGCGGCAGCAGCAGCGGGATGTAGATCGGCACCAGGATGTGGGTCGTGGCGGTCTGCGAACCGCCGCTCTGCGAGGTGATCAGGTCCGGATCCACGCGCCCGGTGACCGAGATCGCCGAGACCGCCAGCATCAGGCCCAGCATCATCGAGCCGGAGTCGCCCATGAAGATCCGGGCCGGGTGCAGGTTGTGCGGCAGGAAGCCCAGGCACATGCCGATCAGCAGCGCGCTGAACAGCACCGCGGGCGCCACCTCGCTGATCGAGTAGCCGTACCAGAGGCGGTAGGAGTACAGGAAGAAGGCCATCGCGGCGATGCAGACCATGCCGCCGGCCAGACCGTCCAGGCCGTCGATGAAGTTGACCGCGTTGACCATCACGACGACCAGCGTGACCGTGATGATCATGCCCTGGGTCGGCGTCAGTGCGACCGTCCCGACGCCGGGGACCGGCAGCGCGATGACCGTGATGCCCTGGTAGACCATGACGCCGGCGGCGATCATCTGACCGCCGAGCTTCACCAGCGCGTCCACGCCCCACTTGTCGTCCAGCACACCGAGCACCCACATGATCCCGACGCCGGAGAGCAGCGCCCGGATGTCCGAGGAGTTGGTGGTGAACACCTTGCCGAGGTTGGTCAGGTGCGAGGCGACCAGCAGGCCCGCGCAGAGCCCGCCGAACATCGCGATGCCACCGAGCCGCGGGGTCGGCTCGCGGTGCACGTCACGCGCCCGGACCGCCGGCATCGCGCCCGCCATGATGGCGAACTTCCGCACCGGGCCGACCAGCAGGTAGGTCACCGCGGCCGTGGAGAAGAGCACGATCAGGTACTCACGCACCGACGGTCTCCTTCCGCTTGCGCTGACGGGTGAGTACGAAAGGTACTCCCGGGATTGCCCGGGGCGCAGTTGTCCGGGTTTCGAGGTGCGTCGCCACGGCACACACCTTATTGACTCGGACGCCCGGACCACGCATCGCGGTTCGCTCCGGCGGCCCGGAATCCGCGCCGCGGCCGCGGCCGGAGCCGCAGCCGGGGCGGCCGCGCGGGTCAGCCGCCGGTGGCGAAGGCGCCGGCCAGCTCGCGCACCCGGGCCATGACCGGAGCCGGGTCACCCCCGCTGAGCAGGGCGGCAATCAGCCGGCCGACCTCGGCGAGCTCGGATTCGCCCATCCCGAGCGCAGCGCAGGCGCCGGTGCCGAGCCGGATTCCGGAGGTTTCGGCGGCCGGTGCCCGGTCGAACGGCAACGCGCACTTGCCGAGCATCAGTCCGGCCGCGGCGCAGCGCCGCTCGGCCTGCGCCCCGCTGACGCCCAGCGGGCTCACGTCGGCGGTCACCAGGTGGGTGTCGGTGCCGCCGGTCAGCGGCCGGGCTCCGGCGGCCTCCAGGGCCGCTGCAAGGGCGCGTGCGCCGTCCACCGCGCGCCGGGCGTACGCGCCGAACTCCGGCGTGGCCGCCTGGGCGAACGCGACCGCCTTCGCGGCCACCTCGTTCATCGCCGCACCACCCTGGGTGAACGGGAAGACCGCCCGGTCCATCCGCTCGGCCAGCTCGCCGGTGCAGAGCAGCAGCCCGCCGCGCGGCCCGCGCAGCAGCTTGTGGGTGGCCGCGACCACGACGTCCGCATACGGCACCGGGGACGGCGCCACTCCCCCGGCCACCAGGCCGATGGTCTGCGCGGCGGAGGCGACCAGGTACGCGTCCACCTCGTCGGCGATCTCCCGGAACGCCGCCCAGTCCAGGTGCCGGGGGTAGGAGATCGAGCCGGCGATGATCGCCTTGGGCCGGTGCGCCTTGGCGAGGTCGCGGACCTGGTCGAGGTCGATCAGCCCGTCCCGCTCGCGCACGCCGTAGCCGACGAACTGGAACCAGCGCCCGGAGAAGTTCGCCTTCGATCCGCAGGACAGGTGCCCGCCGTGCTCCAGCGACATCGCGAGCACCGCGTCGCCCGGCCGCAGCAGCGCCGCGTAGGTCGCCAGCATCGCCGAAGTCCCGGACCGCGGCTGGACGTTGGCGTGTTCGGCGGCGAACAGGGTCTGCGCCCGGTGGACCGCCAGCAGCTCGGTGGCGTCGGCCGGCGCACAGCCGGTGTGGTGCCGGTGGCCGGGATACCCCTCGGCGTACTTGTCCACCAACGGGCCGGCCAACGCGGACAGCACCGCCTCGGTGGCCAGGTTCTCGCCCGCCAGCAGCTGCAGGCCGGTGGCCCGCCGGTCGGCCTCCGCCGAGAGCAGGTCGGCGAGTTCGGGATCGGCCGTGCGCAGGGCCGCGGACGGCTCCCAGTGGCGTCGTCCGGCACGGCTGTGCACGGCATCGGTGAGGGTCATGGCGACGCTCCCCAGCGGGTAGGGCGGTGGGAACCAGCCTAGAACCGCGTGGCGTGCCCGTCCTGGCGGCGCGGGCCCGGTACGCCCGTCAGAGCGGTGACGACCGGGTCGAGCGCGTCGAATATCTCCTCGCCGCAGTTGCGGAACATCCCGATCGGCGCGCCGTAGGGGTCGTAGACCTCGTCCGCCTCGGGGGTGGGCGCCAGCCGCCGGCCGCGTAGCGCGGCGGCCGCCCGGACCAGTGCGCGGGCCCGCTCGGTGACCTCGCCGCCGGCCAGCGGGTCGGGGAGCGTGGCCGGGTCTATCAGCCGCACCAGGCGGGTGAACTCCTTGAGCGTGAAGGTGCGCAGACCCGCCGCGTGGCCCATCGAGATCACCTGCGCGCGGTGGTCCAGGGTCGCGGTCAGCACCAGGTCGGCCTCGACCACGTGCTCGTCCAGCAGCTCACGGCCGACGAAGTTGCCGCTGTCCACGCCGTACTCGCCGAGCACGGTGACGGCGTGCGCCTCCATCGGCGCGCCCTCGTGGCCCCAGGTGCCGGCGCTCTCCACCACGAACCGCCCCGCCGCCCGGCTGCTGAGCCGCGCGTCCAGTTCGTGCCGGGTCAGCCGCTCGGCGATCGGCGAGCGGCAGATGTTCCCGGTGCAGACGAAGAGGATCCGGAACGTGTGTCCCACCGGCTCCGCCAGGTACCCGAGCGGCGGGTACGCCACGGCGGCCGCCGGCCGCGCGACGAGCGCGAGGTGCGGACGCAGGCCGTCCTGGAGTCGGGCCGTCAACTGCCGGCCTCCAGGTCGGGGACGACCTCCCTCAGCTGCTCGACGCTGACCGCGCCGGCGCGCAGCAGCCTCGGCACCCGGCCGGTGACGTCGACGATGCTGGAGCCCTGGCCGTGCTCGGCCTTGCCACCGTCCAGGTAGATCGCGACCGACTGGCCCAGCTGGTACTCGGCGTCCTCGCAGTCGGCGGGAGCCGGCTGGCCGGACTTGTTGGCGCTGGAGACCGCGAGCGGCCCTGTGGTGTTCAGCAGCTCGATGGCGACCGGGTGCAGCGGCATCCGGATCGCGACGGTGCCGCGGGTCTCGCCGAGGTCCCAGCGCAGCGAGGGCTGGTGCTTGGCGACCAGGGTCAGCCCACCGGGCCAGAACGCGTCGACGAGCTCCCAGGCCTTCTCGGAGAAGTCGGTGACCAGGCCGTGCAGCGTGGTCGGCGAGCCGACCAGCACCGGGGAGGGCATGTCGCGGCCGCGGCCCTTGGCGGCCAGCAGGCCGGCCACGGCCTCCGGGTTGAAGGCGTCCGCACCGATCCCGTAGACGGTGTCGGTGGGCAGCACGACGAGCTCGCCGCGGCGGATCGCCGAGGCGGCCTCGCGCAGCCCGGTCGAGCGCTCGCCGGCATCGGCGCAGTCGTAACGACGGCTCATCAGTGCAGTCCCCTTCTGGAAGTCACAGCTCTGCAGGTCACAGCGACGTCTTGCGGGCGGTCGTGAAACGCGGCCGCCCGTTCAGGTCCCGGTGGTCGGCCGTGTCGGTCCAGCCGCCCTCCTCGTTGAAGATCCACGGCACCTGGCCGCCCTGGGTGTCCGCGTGCTCGATCACCACGGCGCCGCCCGGGCGCAGCAGCCGGGCGGCCACCCGCTCGATGCCGCGGATCGTGTCGAGCCCGTCCTCGCCGGAGAAGAGCGACATCTGCGGATCGTGGTCGCGGGCCTCGGGCGCCACGTACTCCCACTCGGTGAGCGGGATGTACGGCGGGTTGCTGATCACCAGGTCGAACCGGCCGTCCCAGGAGCGGTCGTCCGCGAAGGCCAGCGTCGCGTCACCGGCGTGCAGGGTGACCCGGTCCCGGTCGGAGCTGGTCGCGATGTTGCGCCGGGTGTACTGCAGCGCCCCCTCGTCCAGCTCGAAGGCGTGCACGCTGGAGCGCGGCAGCTCCTGGGCGAGCGCGAGCGCGATGGCGCCGGAGCCGGAGCACAGGTCGACCACCAGCGGCTCGGCGACGTCCATCTCGCGGACGGCCTCTATGGCCCACTCGACGACCGTCTCGGTCTCCGGCCGGGGCACGAAGACCCCGGGGCCGACCTCCAGCTCCAGGTAGCGGAAGAACGCCCGCCCGGTGATGTGCTGGAGCGGCTCGCGGGCCTCGCGGCGGGAGACGGCCTCCCAGTACCGGGCGTCGAAGTCGGCGTCCTTCACCGTGTGCAGCTGGCTGCGCTTGACGTGGTGGATGTGTGCGGCGAGTTCCTCCGCGTCGAAACGCGGCGACGGCACGCCGGCCGCGGCCAACCGCTGGGTGGCCTGGGCCACCTCGGCGAGCAGCAGGTTCATCCGACCACACCTCTTCGTTGGGGACGACGCTCGGGCTTGTGGGGTGACGGGGCTCAGTTCTCCTGCGTGGCGGCCAACTTGGCCGCCGCGTCGGCGTCCACGGCCGACTGGATCAGCGCGTTGAGGTCGCCGTCCAGCACCTGGTCCAGGTTGTACGCCTTGAAGCCCGTGCGGTGGTCCGAGATGCGGTTCTCGGGGTAGTTGTACGTGCGGATCCGCTCCGAGCGGTCGACCGTGCGGACCTGGCTGCGCCGGGCGTCCGAGGCCTCCTGCTCGGCCGCCTCCACCGCTGCGGCGAGCAGCCGCGAACGCAGGATGCGCATCGCGGACTCCTTGTTCTGCAGCTGGCTCTTCTCGTTCTGGCAGGAGGCCACGATACCGGTCGGCAGGTGGGTGATCCGGACCGCGGAGTCGGTGGTGTTGACGGACTGGCCGCCGGGGCCGGACGAACGGTAGACGTCGATCCGCAGGTCGTTCGCGTGGACCTCCACCTCGACCTCCTCGGCCTCCGGGGTGACCAGCACGCCGGCCGCGGAGGTGTGGATCCGGCCCTGCGACTCGGTGGCCGGCACGCGCTGCACGCGGTGCACGCCGCCCTCGTACTTCAGCTGGGCCCAGACGCCCTGGCCGGGCTCGGTCACGCCCTTGGTCTTCACGGCCACCGAGACGTCCTTGTAGCCGCCCAGGTCGGACTCGTTGGCGTCGATGATCTCGGTCTTCCAGCCCAGCCGCTCGGCGTAGCGCAGGTACATCCGCAGCAGGTCGCCGGCGAACAGCGCGGACTCCTCGCCACCCTCGCCCGCCTTGACCTCCAGGATGACGTCCTTGTCGTCATTGGGGTCGCGCGGGACCAGCAGCAGCCGCAGCTCCTCGGTCAGCTCGCCCTGGCGCTGCTCGGCGGCCTTCGCCTCGGCGATGAAGCCGGGGTCCTCGGCGGCGAACTCGCGGGCCGCGGCGATGTCCTCGCCGGCCTGGCGCCAGGCCCGGTAGGTGCGGGTGATCGGGGTCAGCTCCGCGTAGCGCTTGGCCAGCTTGCGGGCGTTCGCCTGGTCGGCGTGGACGGACGGGTCGGCCAGCCGCTCTTCGAGGGCTGCGTGCTCGACGAGGAGCTCTTCGACTGCCTCGAACATGGGATGGGCCTACTTCCGGTGGGATGCGGATCGAGTCGACGGTGCGCACGGGCGTCGCGGCGGGGCCGCGAGCGGGCGGTGGCACGGGTGGGCGCAGGTTGCCGTGGCCGAGCGCCGGTGGAGACGCGAACGGCGCCGGCCCGGACATCCCCGCGAGAACGCGGGGACGCCAGAGACCGGCGCCGCGGGAGCGCTAGGCGCGGTTGCCGCTGAGGCCCTTGCCGAAGCGAGCCTCGAAGCGGGCCACGCGGCCGCCGGTGTCGAGGATCTTCTGCTTGCCGGTGTAGAACGGGTGGCACTGCGAGCACACCTCGGCGCGGATCACGCCGGAGGTCTCGGTGGAGCGAGTGGTGAACTCGGCGCCGCAGGTGCAGGTCACGTGGGTGACCACGTACTGGGGGTGAACGTCGGGCTTCAAGGGATCTCCTAGGTTTCGGGAGGGTACCGGGTCGGCAGCTTGATGCCGCACGTGAACCGGGACCGACGGACCAGTCTGCCAGGACTGACCGTGTCTTCCCAAACCGGGGGCGTGCCGGAGTTATTCCGGCGGGTTCAGCGCAGGCCCACGGACAGGCCCGGCGAGCTCGCCGACGGGCTCACGGGCCGGCCGGACGGCCCCGCGGAGGAGCTCGCGGAGGCGCTCGCGGACGGGCCGGACGGGCTCGCCGACGGGTCCGCCGGGTTGCTCGGCTGGCCGTCGAGGATCGCGGCGGGCACCGGCTGGTCGGCCCGCAGCGCGCCCCAGACCTGGCCGGCCTGCGGCACCTCGGCGACCACCCGGTTCGGGTCGCTGGGCGCGGCGACCACCGGCATGGTGACCATGGTCAGCTGGTCGTTCCCCATCCCCTTGAGCTGCTCGGCGAGCGTGGTCAGCGCCGTCACCGAGGCCAGCCCGGAGTCGGTGGTGATCGACTTCGTCAGCGTGTCGGCGACCGAGAAGAGCTTGGCCGGGTTGCCGAACAGCCCGATCGAGCCGGTCTGCCGGATGATCGAGCGGACCATCTGCTTCTGCAGCTCGATCCGGCCCAGGTCGCTGCCGTCGCCGACGCCGTGCCGGGTGCGCACGAAGGCCAGCGCCTGGTCGCCGTTGAGGTGGTTGGTGCCCGCCTTGAGGACGAGGCCGCTGTCCTGGTCGCTGATGTTCACCGAGGTGGTCACGGTCGCGCCGCCGATCGCGTTGACGAAGTTCGCGAAGCCGGCAAAGTCGATCTCGACGAAGTGCGTCATCCGCAGTCCGGTGAGCTGCTCGGTGGTCTTCACCGCGCAGGCCGCGCCGCCCACCTCGAAGGCGCTGTTGTACATCGCGCCCTTCACGGCCGGCACCGTGCTGCCGTCCGGTGCGGTGCAGACCGGCCGGTCCACCAGGGTGTCGCGCGGGATCGAGACCACGGTGGCGGCGGTGTGCGCCTGGTTGACGTGCAGCACCATCGCGGTGTCCGAGCGGGCGGTGCCACCGGTGTCACCGCCGGCCAGCGAGGCGTTCGCGCCGCCGCGCGAGTCGGAGCCGAGCACCAGCACGTTGAACGCGCCGCCGGTCGGGGCCGACGGACGGGCGCTGCCGAGCTGGGCGTCGATGTCCACGCTCTTGATGTTGCCGTTCAGCCGCCAGTACGCGTACCCGGCCGCGCCCGCGCCGGCGAGCACCAGGCCGGCCGTGGCGAACGCGGCCACCCGCAGCGCCTTCGCCCGGCGGCTGCGGACCTTGCGGGGCCGGGCATCCGGCTGATCGTCAACCATATTTTGAGCATATGCGACGTTATGTCCGGTTCTCGCAACAGTGCCGTCCCAGCCCCGGCACACGAACCGGCACACGAACCGGCACTCGGCCCGGCACACGAAGGAGCCCCGGGGGCCACTGATGGTCAGTGGCCCCCGGGGCTCCTCACGCGTCGATCCCGCGTCAGTCGTTCGACCCCGGTGTGGTCTTGGCGATCTGCATCAGGAACTCGGCGTTGGACTTCGTCTGCTTCATCTTGTCCAGCAGCAGCTCGATCGCCTGCTGCGAGTCGAGCGCGTGCAGCACTCGGCGCAGCTTCCAGGTGATCGCCAGCTCCTCGCTGCCGAGCAGGATCTCCTCCTTGCGGGTGCTGGACGCGTCCACGTCCACCGCCGGGAAGATGCGCTTGTCGGCGAGCTTGCGGTCGAGGCGCAGCTCCATGTTGCCGGTGCCCTTGAACTCCTCGAAGACGACCTCGTCGGCCCGCGAGCCGGTCTCCACCAGCGCGGTGGCGAGGATGGTCAGCGAGCCGCCGTTCTCGATGTTGCGCGCGGCACCGAAGAACTTCTTCGGCGGGTAGAGCGCGGTCGAGTCGACACCACCGGACAGGATGCGGCCGGAGGCCGGTGCCGCCAGGTTGTAGGCGCGGCCCAGACGGGTGATCGAGTCGAGCAGGATCACCACGTCGTGGCCCAGCTCCACCAGGCGCTTGGCGCGCTCGATGGCCAGCTCGGCGACCACGGTGTGGTCCTCGGCCGGGCGGTCGAAGGTCGAGGAGATGACCTCGCCCTTGACCGAGCGCTGCATGTCGGTGACCTCTTCCGGACGCTCGTCGACCAGGACGACCATCAGGTGGCACTCGGGGTTGTTGCGGGTGATCGCGTTCGCGATCGCTTGCATGATCATCGTCTTGCCGGTCTTCGGCGGGGCGACGATCAGACCGCGCTGGCCCTTGCCGATCGGCGACACCAGGTCGATGATCCGGGTGGTCAGCACGCCCGGGTCGGTCTCCAGGCGCAGTCGCTCCTGCGGGTAGAGCGGGGTCAGCTTGCCGAACTCGGGACGGCCGCGGCCGCTCTCCGGGTCCATGCCGTTGACCGAGTCCAGCCGCACCATGGCGTTGAACTTCTCGCGGCGCTCGCCGTCGCGCGGCTGGCGCACCGCACCGGTGATGGCGTCACCCTTGCGCAGGCCGTTCTTGCGGACCTGGGCGAGCGAGACGTAGACGTCGTTCGAACCCGGCAGGTAGCCGGAGGTGCGGACGAACGCGTAGTTGTCGAGGATGTCGAGAATGCCCGCGACCGGGATCAGCACGTCGTCGTCGCCGACCTGCGGCTCGGCGACCGCGCCCTCGAAGCCCTCGCGACGGCTGCCGCGACGGTTGCGGTCGCGGTAGCGGCCACGGCGGCCGCGGCGGCCGTCGCCGAACTCGTCGTCGTCGTAACCGCCCTGCTGGGCGGCGGCGGGCTGGGCCGCGGCCGGCTGCTGGGCCGGCTGCGCCTGCTGCTGCTGGCCGCCCTGGCGCTCGGTCCGCTCCGGGCGGTCCGTGCGGTCGGTGCGCTCACGGCGGTTGCGGCGGTCGCGGCGGGACTCGCGGCTGTCGCCCTCGCCCTCGGCCGTCTCGGTGCCGCGCTGCTCGAAGCCCTCGCGGCGGTCACGGCGGTCGCGGCGGTCGCGGCGGCCCTCACGCTGGTCCTCGCGGCCTTCGACGGTCCGGGCCTCGGCGCCACGGGACTGCTCGGCGGGGGCCTCGGTCTTCGCCTCGGCGGGCGCGGCCGGCTCCGCGGTCTCCACCGCGGTGGCGGCGGCACCCTCGACGGCGCCCGGCGCACCGGCGGCGGAGGTCGCCCGGCGACGGCCGCGCTCGGCCCGCGCCGGAGCGGCGGCGGCCTCGGGGGCGGCCTGGCCCGGGATCTCGATCTGGGCCGGGGCCTCGGCGGCAGCCGGGGCGGCGGCCGCACGGGTACGGCGGGCGGGCTTCTCGGCGGCGGCCTCGGGGGCCGTCTCCTTGTCCTTGGCCTTGGCGGCGCGGGCCGGCGCCGCGGGGGCGGCGGAGGCGAGCAGCGGGTCGCCGCCGCTCTTCTCCTTGATGGCCTCGATGAGCTGGCTCTTGCGCATCCGGCCGGTGCCGCTGATGCCGAGGGTCGAGGCGAGCTTCTGCAGCTCGGCCAGGACCAGACCGTCAAGGCCGGCGGCAGCGGAACGGCGACGCTTGGCCGGCGCCGCGGCGGCGGGCGCGTCCGTCGCGTCGGCGTCCGGGCGCGCGCCCATCAGATCGGTGGTGTCGCTCACTAAGGGTCCTTCCCTGGAGCGGACGTCGGCCTGTCTGGCTCGGCGACCGGTTGTGCTGTCTGACCTGCGCTCTTCTGTTGCGGAGGTCCGATGCGGTGGTCCCGCCACCGCGGCGGTGCTGGGGCGGCGGGAGAAGTGCGAAGTGCGGTGCACGAGGCACGGTGGTGCGAAATGGCACGGTGGGCAGCCGGTGAAAGCACCGCATGCCGACCGCGCTGCCTGCGAATCCCGGGCCCCCGTCGCGTGACGGTCTCCGCGGTCCCGCCCGTCGGGCCTCAGCAGGAGGCCGGAGGCGGCGGGTGGGGTTCAGGATCCGACACGGCTTCGGGATGCGGCCGCAATCGCGCAGGCAGGCTGCGTACGCGCTGTGGTGGGCTCCCGGAGAATCGTGGTCCCCGACATCGCCGTGACCCCGTTGGGGGATCAGAGGAGGGGGACGCGGTGCACCGGGCCCCGCAGGGCGCCTGATGCAGACATGAGGTTAACACTACCGACCCCCTCACACATTCCCCAGCCTTCCGCTTGCCAATCGTGTTCGCCCCACCCACCGCCGCACCCGGTCCGATCCGGGCACGGCCGTGCGGATATCGGCCGCGCACGGGGTGCGGCCGATATCGGGTGAGAACGGTCACCCGTCCAACGGCAGGACGCCCGCGCCGTCACGGTCCAGCCGCAGCCGGTGAGCTGCGAAGTCCGCTCCGGCGCCGTGCCGTCCGTCGCCGGAGTCGCTGCGCTCCCCGACGAAATGCATCAACTTGTCGGCGCCGGCCTCGTCGGTCAGCGCGAGCACGGTCGGGCCGGCGCCGGAGATGACCGCCGCGATGCCCTCCGCGCGCAGGGCGGCCACCAGGGCGGCGCTGTCCGGCATCGCGGAGGCGCGGTAGTCCTGGTGCAGCCGGTCCTCGGTGGCGGGCAGCAGCAGCCCGGGGCGCCTGGTCAGCGCCTCCACGAGCAGCGCCGAACGGCCGGCGTTGGTGGCCGCGTCGGCCAGCGGGACGGTCCGCGGCAGCAGACCGCGGGCGGTCTCGGTGAGCACCTCGGTGCTCGGGATGAAGACGACCGGGACGACCCCGTCGGCGGGGTCGAGCTTGACCGCCTTGGCACCGTCATCGTCGGTCCAGGCGATGGTGAACCCGCCCGCGAGGCAGGCGGCGACGTTGTCCGGGTGACCCTCCAGCTCGGAGGCGAGGGCCAGCATCGCGGCGTCGTCGAGGGCGGACGGGCCGCCGATGGTGACGGCGCGGGCGGCGACGATGCCCGCGCAGATCGCGGCCGAGGACGAACCCAGGCCGCGCCCGTGCGGTATCCGGTTGGCGCAGACGACTTCGAGGCCACGCGGCTGGCCGCCGAGCCGCTCGAAGGTCGCCCGCATCGCGCGGACCACCAGGTGGCGCTCGTCGCGGGCCAGCGTCTCGGCGCCCTCACCCGCGATGTCCACGCTCAGCCCGGAGTCGGCGACCCGGACCACGATGTCGTCGTACAGACCCAGGGCGAGTCCGAAGGCGTCGAAGCCGGGGCCCAGGTTGGCGCTGGTCGCGGGGACCCGCACCCGAACGGCGGCGGCACGGAACGCGGGACCGGCCATGCGGTGGACTCTCCTGGGGAGTGAGGCAGGCCCGCAAGTCAGGGGCCGGCGGTGGTACGGCGGCGGGGGTGTCAGTGCGCAGCAAGAGGGTCAGGCGCTGCCGGGTGGGCAGCGGCTCGGCCCATGGCATGTGCCACACCGCCAGGACTCAGCGTATCGAAGAGAGGTTCCACAGCGGTACACCCCGCTCCCCTTCGATCTGCCGTGTTGCAGGTTATGGCCAGAATCCGTGCGGAATCGGCATCGCAAAGAACAACGAAAGGGACACCCTTGCGTTACCCGCCAACTGTCGGCGGAGTCGCACCGGCGGACCGGGCGACAGCATGTCCCCTTCACGTGACAGTGCCTCAGCCGGGTGGCACCCGACTGAGGCACTGTCAACCGAGAGTTGATCAGCCGAGCAGGCCCAGCCGCTCGGCGGCGGCCTTCGCGCTGATCGGGACGACCTGCGGCTGCGGCGCTCCGGCCACCGCCCAGTCGGGGTCCTTGAGGCCGTTGCCGGTCACGGTGCAGACGATCCGCTGGCCCGGATCGACCAGTCCGGCCTCCGCCTTGGCCAGCAGGCCGGCCACGCTGGCGGCCGAGGCGGGCTCCACGAAGACGCCCTCGCTCGCGGCCAACAGCCGGTAGGCGGAAAGGATCTGACGATCGGTCACCTTGTCGATCAGGCCGCCGGACTCGTCCCGGGCGGCCTCCGCGTAGGCCCAGGAGGCCGGGTTGCCGATCCGGATCGCGGTCGCGATGGTCTGCGGCTTGAGCACCGGGGCGCCGTCCACGATCGGTGCCGAACCGGACGCCTGGAAGCCCCACATGCGCGGCGTGCGGGTGGCCAACCCGTCCTTGGCGTACTCGCGGTAGCCCTTCCAGTAGGCCGTGATGTTGCCCGCGTTGCCGACCGGGAGGACGTGGATGTCGGGGGCGTCGCCGAGCATGTCCACGATCTCGAAGGCGGCCGTCTTCTGGCCCTCGATGCGCACCGGGTTGACCGAGTTCACCAGCGCGACGGGGTAGTTCTCGGACAGTTCACGCGCGAGCGTGAGGCAGTCGTCGAAGTTCCCGTCCACCTGGAGGATCTTCGAGCCGTGCACCAGCGCCTGGCCCATCTTGCCGAGCGCGATCTTGCCCTGCGGCACCAGCACCGCGCAGACCATGCCGGCCCGCACCGCGTAAGCGGCCGCCGAGGCCGAGGTGTTGCCGGTGGAGGCGCAGATGACCGCCTGGGCGCCGGCCTCCTTCGCCTTGGAGATCGCCATCGTCATCCCGCGGTCCTTGAAGGAGCCGGTCGGGTTGGCGCCTTCGACCTTCAGGTAGACGTCGCAGCCGGTGCGCTCGGAGAGCAGCTGCGCGGGGACCAGGGGTGTGCCGCCCTCGAGCAGGGTGATCACCGGCGTGCTCGCGCTGACCGGCAGCCGGTCGCGGTACTCCTCGATGAGGCCGCGCCACTGGTGGGTGTGTCCGCTGACTCTGTCGATCACAGCGTTCATCGTTCCTACTCCCCTTCGACCCGCATGATGCTGGCCACATCGCGCACGCTGTCCAGTGCGCGGAGCTTGTCCACGGTCGCCGAGAGCGCGGCGTCGGTGGCGCGGTGGGTGACCACGACGAGCGAGGCGTCGCCGTCGCGGCCCTGCTGGCGGACGGTGTCGATGGAGACCCCGTGCTCGGCGAAGGTCGAGGCCACCTGGGCCAGCACGCCGGCCCGGTCGTCCACGTCGAGGCTGACGTGGTACCGGGTGATCACCTGGTCCATCGGCTTGGCCGGCAGCTGGGTGTAGACCGAGTGCCCCGGGCCGGTGGCGCCGTTCAGTTTGTTGCGGCAGACCGCGACCAGGTCACCGAGCACCGCGGAGGCGGTCGGCGCGCCGCCGGCGCCCGGCCCGTAGAACATCAGCCGGCCGGCAGCCTCGGCCTCGACGAAGACCGCGTTGTACGCCTCGCGGACGGAGGCCAGCGGGTGGCTGAGCGGGATCATCGCCGGGTGCACGCGCGCGGTCACCGACTCGCCGTCCGCGGCCCGTTCGCAGATCGCCAGCAGCTTGACCACGCAGCCCATCGCCTTCGCGCTGGCGATGTCGGCGGCGGTCACCTCGGTCAGGCCCTCGCGGTAGACGTCGGCGGCGGTGACCTTGGTGTGGAACGCGATGCCGGCCAGGATCGCGGCCTTGGCGGCGGCGTCGAAGCCCTCGACGTCGGCGGTCGGGTCGGCCTCGGCGTAGCCGAGCGCCGTCGCCTCCTCCAGCGCCTCGGAGTAGCCGGCGCCGGTCGAGTCCATCTTGTCGAGGATGAAGTTCGTGGTCCCGTTCACGATGCCGAGCACCCGGTTCACCCGGTCGCCGGCCAGCGACTCGCGCAGCGGGCGGATCAGCGGGATCGCGCCGGCCACCGCGGCCTCGTAGTACAGGTCCACGCCGGCCCCGGCGGCGGCCGCGTGCAGCTCGGCACCGTCCTTGGCGAGCAGCGCCTTGTTCGCGCTGACCACCGAGGCGCCCTGCGCGAAGGCCGTCAGGATCAGGTTCTTCGACGGCTCGATCCCGCCGACCACCTCGATCACCACGTCGATGTCGCCGCGCTTGACCAGCGCCTCGGCGTCCGTGGTGATCAGGTGCTCGGGCACGCCCGGGCGGGCCCGGCCGGCCCGGCGGACCGCGATGCCGGCGAGCTCGACCGGCGCGCCGATGCGCGCGGCGAGGTCGGCGGCGTCTGTCGTCATGATGCGCGCCACCTCGGAGCCCACCACACCACAGCCCAGCAACGCCACCTTCAGCGGCCGCGTACGCATCATCCGACTCCGCTCACATTCGGTTCCGGCGGCATTTCGACTCGTCCGCCGGCCAAGGGTTTCCGTCTTGCGGTTCCAGTCCCGCTGTTCCAGTCTCGGGGACATTCCGTAAAGATCTACGGGTGTTCCAAGATCTGAGACAGGATTTCCGTCATCCGATATCGAGACGCAGCAGATCCTCTTCCGTCTCGCGTCGCACGATCACCCGGGCCGCGCCCTCGCGGACGGCCAGCACCGGGGGCCGCAGGGCGTGGTTGTAGTTGCTCGCCATCGAGCGGCAGTACGCGCCGGTCGCCGGCACCGCGATCAGGTCGCCCGCCGCCAGGTCGCCCGGCAGGAACGCGTCCTTGACCACGATGTCGCCGGACTCGCAGTGCTTGCCGACCACCCGGACCAGCATCGGCTCCGCCTCGCTGGTGCGCGAGACGAGCGCGACCGAGTACTCGGCGTCGTACAGCGCGGTGCGGATGTTGTCCGACATCCCGCCGTCCACGCTGACGTACGTGCGCAGGCCGGCGAGCGGCTTGACGGTGCCGACCTCGTAGAGCGTGAACGCGGTCGGGCCGACGATCGCGCGGCCCGGCTCGACGGAGAGCCGCGGCGCGGTCAGGCTCGCGGCGGCGCACTCGCGGCGGACGATCTCGGCCAGCGCGGCGGCGATCTCGGCCGGCTCGCGCGGGTCGTCCTCGCTGGTGTAGGCGATGCCCAGGCCGCCACCCAGGTCGATCTCGGGCAGCTCGACGCCGTGCTCGTCGCGGATCTCGGCGAGCAGGCCGACCACCCGGCGGGCGGCCACCTCGAAGCCGGCGGTGTCGAAGATCTGCGAGCCGATGTGCGAGTGGATGCCGCGCAGTTCGAGCGAACGGTGGGCGAGCACCCGGCGGACCGCCTCGGCGGCCGCGCCGCCGCTCAGCGACAGGCCGAACTTCTGGTCCTCGTGCGCGGTCGCGATGAACTCGTGGGTGTGCGCCTCGACACCGACCGTGACCCGGATCAGCACGGGCTGCACGACGCCCTGCGCCTCGGCGATCACGGCGAGGCGGTCGATCTCCTGGTAGGAGTCCACCACGATGTGCCCGACGCCCGCCTTGACGGCCTGCTCCAGCTCGTACGCCGACTTGTTGTTGCCGTGCAGCGCGAGCCGCCCGGCCGGCATCCCGGCGGCGAGCGCGACGGCGAGCTCGCCGACGCTGCACACGTCGAGGTTGAGCCCCTCCTCGTGCAGCCAGCGGACGATCGCCTTCGACAGGAAGGCCTTGCCGGCGTAGTAGACGTCGGCCTCGCTGCCGAACGCGTCGCGCCAGGCGCGGGCCCGGGCCCGGAAGTCCGCCTCGTCCATCACGTACGCCGGCGTGCCGAACTCGGCGGCCAGCTCGGTGACGCTCAGGCCGCCGACCGTGACGACGCCGTCGGCGCCGCGGCTCACGGTGCGGGACCAGACCTTGGGGTCGAGCGCGTTCAGGTCGCTCGGCGGGGCCTGGTAGTGGCCCTCGGGCAGCACGTCGCCGTGGCGGGGGCCCGCGGGGTGCGCGGAGCGGCTCATGGTTTCTCCTATGAGTAGGGGCGATGACGGCCCTCGGCGGGCCCGTCACCGCCCCTGTGGTGCAAGGGGGTTCTGTCTACATCCGCTCGGGGGCGGTGACGCCGAGCAGTGTCAGGCCGTTGGCGACGACCGTGCGGGCCGCCTCGACCAGCCAGAGCCGGGCCCGGTGCAGGTCGGTCAGCTCCTCGTCACCCTTGGGCAGGAACTGGCAGTTCTCGTAGAGCCGGTGGTACGTGCCCGCCAGCTCCTCCAGGTAGCGCGCGACGTGGTGCGGCTCGCGCTGCTCGCCCGCGCGGGCGACGATGCGCGGGAACTCGCCGAGGTGGCCGAGCATGTCGCTCTCCCACTGGGTGGCGAGCAGCTCGGGTTTGAAGTCGGCCGAGGCGCCCTTGTCCACGCCGAGCTCGGCGGCCTTGCGGGCGACGCCGCACATCCGGGTGTGCGCGTACTGGACGTAGTAGACCGGGTTCTCGTTGGTCTGGCTGGTCAGCACGTTGATGTCGAGCGTGATCGTGGAGTCGGTGGAGGAGCGCGCCAGCGTGTACCGCGCGGCGTCCACGCCGATCCACTCGACCACGTCGTCGATGGTGATGATGTTGCCGGCCCGCTTGGACATGCGGACCTCCTCACCATCGCGCAGCATCTTGACGAACTGGCCGATCTTGACCTCGATGTTGCGGTTCATGTCGTCGCCCGCGCAGGCCGCGATGGCCTTCAGGCGGTTGACGTAGCCGTGGTGGTCGGCGCCCAGCATGTAGACGCTGACCTCGGAACCGCGGTCGCGCTTGGAGAGGTAGTAGGCGGCGTCGGCGGCGAAGTACGTCGTCTCGCCGTCCGCCTTGATCAGGACCCGGTCCTTGTCGTCACCGAAGTCGGTGGTGCGCAGCCAGATCGCGCCGTCCTGGTCGAAGACGTGGCCCTGCTCGCGCAGCCGCTCCATCGCCTTCCCCACCGCGCCGGAGTCGTGCAGCGACTTCTCCGAGAACCAGGTGTCGAAGTGGGTGCCGAACTCCTCCATCGAGCGCTTGATCTCGGCGACCATGAGCGCCAGACCGTGCGTGCGGAAGGCTTCGAGCTGCTCCGCCTCGGGGAGGTCGAGGATGCCCGGGACGCCCTCGGTGATCGCCTTGGCGATGTCGCCGATGTACTCGCCGACGTAGCCGTCGGCCGGGACCTCGCGGCCGTTCGCGGCGGCCTGGAGCGAGGCGGCGAACTTGGAGATCTGGACGCCGGCGTCGTTCAGGTAGTACTCGGTCGTGACGTCCGCGCCGGTCGCCTTGAGGATCCGGGCGAGCGAGTCGCCGACGGCCGCCCAGCGGACGCCGCCGATGTGGATCGGGCCGGTCGGGTTGGCGGAGACGAACTCCAGGTTGATCTTCAGGCCCTTGAGCGCCTCGTTGCGGCCGTACGCGGCCCCGGTCGCGACGATCGTGCGGGCCAGCTCGCCCTGGGTGGCGGCGTCCAGCGTGATGTTCAGGAAGCCCGGTCCGGCGATGTCCACCTTGGCCACGCCGGGCAGCTCCTGCAGCCGGGCGGCGACCAGCTCGGCCACGGCGCGCGGCGGCTTGCCGGCCGGCTTCGCGAGCTGGAGCGCGATGTTGGTGGCGTAGTCGCCGTGGTCGCGGTTCTTCGGTCGCTCGACCGTCACCTGCTCGGGAACGTCGACGGACAGCTCGCCCGCCTCAACGGCGGCGCGCACGGCGACCTGGACTGCCTGGGAGAGCTCTGCGGGTGTCACGGGCCCAAGCCTAGGCGAGAGGCGGTGCCCGGCGGCCACGAGGCCACCCGTTGAGACGGCGCACTCGCGTTTCACCGTTCGCCGTCAGCGAACATCACCTCGGTGGCCTCGGAGTCCTCGGAGGCCTCAGAAGCCGATACCCCCTCCCGGCACTCCCCCGCCGCTCCTGCCCTGCTCCGCCAGCCGCCGAACCAACGCCACCAGATCCACCGGATCGAACGGCTTCGCCAGGTACCCGTCCACCCCGACCGACTCCCCCTTGCGCAGATCCGCCGGCGTGCACGCACTGACGATCGCGATGGGCAACCCCGCCGTCCGCTCGTGCGCCCGCAACCGCGCGGCGGTGCGCAGCCCGTCCAGCCGCGGCATCATCACATCGAGCGTCACGACGTCGGGCCGTATCCGGTGCACCACCTCCAGGCACTCGGCACCGTCGGCCGCGGTCACCACCTCGAAGCCCTCCAGCTCCAGGTTGACCCTGATCAGCTCACGGATCACCTCGCTGTCGTCCACCACGAGGACCCGCCCGGACACACCCGCCACCTTGCCGAGCCTACGACCGCACCCCCAGCCCCGTCCGGGCTTTGCCCACTTCCCCACCCGCGTGATCAAAACCCCTGCACGGAGCACGGCACGGAGCTGGTAATGTTCTCCACGTCGCAGCGATGCGGCGGACGTACCAGCAGGCCCCCGTAGCTCAGGGGATAGAGCACCGCCCTCCGGAGGCGGGTGCGTAGGTTCGAATCCTACCGGGGGCACTTCGCAAGAAGCGCCGGACAGAGGCTCAGGTCAACCGACCTGAGCCTTCGTCATTTGCGCCCCGAGTTCGACGAACGAACACCCGCGCAGCACCCGGACCATCTGCCCGGCGACCATCCAGCGCACTCGTGGGTCATCGACCGCGACGATCACGTCGCCGACCGGCTGTGGGGCGTACCGCCCCGGCCGGTAGAGGCTTCCATAGATCCCGCAGGCCTGACTGTCCGTCACGCGGATCGCCACAGAGCGGCCTCGCAGATGCGGACACGACCGAACAGCTACTTCGGCACAGTCGAGGCACACCGGCGGATGTGTCGCGGCCATCCCCTCCGGCCACTGTGGCCAGTCATCCCGGTCATCCCTGACCAGCCACAGCACACCATCCGCCGTGCGATCGGCCTGCCCGCCACAGATCTGACAGAGCAGTCTGCGCATCGCACGACGCTGCCGCAGGGGGTGGATGCGGCCGAGCTCCGGCCTGCCCCGCGGCCGAGCGTCATTCGACGCCAGAGAACACCCTCCGCATCGCGGTCATGCGGAGTCTCGTCCCGGAAGCCCACTCCTCCGCCCGACATGGCGACGACGTCGGACGGAATGCCGCGCTCGACGCTCCAGGCGGCGATGTAGGGCACGAGGCCAGTGGGGTTCGTCGTCTCAGCCACGGCGATGGCAGTGAAATGTCCAGAGATGTCAGGCGTCATTCCACGCACCGCCGCGCGGGACCGCCCTACGATGTCTGGAGATCGCAGAGGAGTGCCATGGCCGACACTGGCGACAAGCAGCCCAAGTACCGCCGGATCGCCGAAGCACTCAAGGCGGCCATCGACTCGGGCCAGTACGCGGCCGGGGACCGGCTGCCTGGCGAGAACGACCTGATGGAGACGTACGGCGTCGCCCGGATGACCGCCCGTCAGGCTCTCGGTGTGCTGCAGAGCGAGGGCATCGCCGAAGCGCGCAAGGGGGCCGGGGTGTTCGTCCGGGACTTCCGGCCGCTGCGGCGGCGCGGTATCCAGCGGCTGGCGGAGAGCCAGTGGGGGTCGGGGCGGTCGATCTGGTCGGCGGACATCGAGAACCGCGCCCTGGAAGTCGATCAGATCGACGTCTCCGAGCAGCCCGCCCCTGAGCACATCGCGACCGTTCTGGATCTCTCGCCCGGCGACCCGGTCTGCGTGCGGCGTCGGCGCTTCGTGCTGGACGGCAAGCCGGTGATGGTCGCCAGCTCGTACCTTCCCGCCGCTCTGGTGGCCGGCACCGCGATCACGGAGCGGGACACCGGGCCCGGCGGCACCTACGCACGCCTCACCGAGCTCGGCGCGAAGCCCGTCCATTTCCGCGAGGAGATCCGCTCGCGGATGCCGTCCGCCGAGGAGGCCGACGTGCTGGGGCTGGCGGCGGGGACGCCGGTGATCCTCGTCTGCCGGACCGCGTTCGCCGAGGACGGCCGGGCGGTCGAGGTCAACGAGATGACGCTGGATGCCGCGTCCTACGTACTGGAGTACGACTTCGACGCGTGAGGGTGGAACGTGTGACTGGTGGGACGAGCATGGCCACGGACACCGACGGTGTGCGGCGTCGGTTCAGCTGGGGGCCGGATGCCCGGATCAGCGTTCGGAGTTACGGCGCCGAGGTCGTCATCGAGGCGAACGCCGCCGGCCTGCGGACGCTGGCGCGGCACCTGCTGACGCTGGCCGAGGACAGGACGCCGGACGGGAGCCATCTGCATCTCGAGGACGGCAACGGGCTCGAAGAGGGCTCTGTCGGGCTGGTGCTGGAGCGGGAGGACGGCGGGGATGAACGAGCTGGTGGTTGACCTGAGGGGGCGGCGGATCCGCTCGCTCGCGGACTTCTGGGACGCGGTGGCCGAGCCGTGCGGCCTGCCGGAGTGGTTCGGGCGGAACCTGGACGCGTGGTGGGACACGATCGAGGGCGGCGCGATCTCCGAGGTCATCGACGCTCACGACGTGCTGATCGTTCGCGCGGATCGGACCGGGCTGTTCGCGCCGGCCGATCCGGACGGTGGGCGGCTCGTCGAGGTTTTCCGGGAGAGCACTCACGCCAGGCTTGAGTTCGGCGGCTGACCGCACCTGCCGTCAGGGCTACGACGAGGTGGCCAGCTGGTAGAGGTTGCCGATGGTGGAGTCGAAGTAGGCGCTGTAGGAGGTGTCCGGGAGGTCGCCGCCCTGCTGGAAGCCGCCGATGACGCCGATGATGTTGCCGTCGGCGGTGTTGATCCACGGGCCGCCGCTGGTGCCGCCGGTGTAGGCGGGGCAGTCGATGCGGCGCTGGTACGTGCTCTGCTGGGTGGTGGCGTTGGAGCAGAGCAGCGGGGCGTCGGAGCTGTTGGGGTAGCCGTAGAGGCGGACGGTGGCGGTGAACGACTCGTTCAGGCCGAGCGGGTTGGCTCCGACGACGTCCTGGATCTGCTGGCCGGCGCTGTTGGGGGCGACCTTGAGGAAGGCGAAGTCCTGGTCGGGGTCCTGGTTCTGGGTCCAGCCGTTGGTGTTGTAGAGCTGGGTGACCTGCCAGCTGCCGTACGGGGCCTGGCCGTTGTTGTAGGCCGGGACGAACGTGACGCCGGTGGTGTTGCTCACGCAGTGCGCGGCGGTGACCAGCAGGTTGTGGCCGGGGCTGTCCACCACGCTCGCGGTGCAGAAGTGGTTGCCGGGGGCGGCGGTGCCGGTGAAGAGCGCGCCGACCCGGTTGGACTCGGGGCCGGCGGGGGCCGTCGAGGTGGTCGGCATCGTCGCGGTGGGCGACGGCGACGGGGTCGGCGTGGGGGACGGCGCGGGAGAGGCCGAGGGCGGCGGGTCCGAGGGGGTGGGGGACGGCGTCGGGGTGGGCGAGTCCGATGGCGAGTCCGACGGCGACGGCGAGGGGGTCGGCGTCGGGCTCGGCGTCGGAGTGGGCGAGGCCGACGGCGTGTTCGGCGGTGGCAGCTGGGCCACCGGCGCCGCGCTCGACGGCTTGGCGCCGGTCGCGGCACCCTCGCTCGCGATCGGCCCGGTCGAGGGCGACGGCGAGTGCGCGGGCGACGGCGTGCCGCTCGCGCCCTTCACGTGCTTGACCAGGGTGCTCAGGGCCGACGAGGTCTGGTTGGCGCTCGCGGTGGAGGTCAGCACGCTGACCCCGACGACGGCCGCGACCAGCACGGCGGCGAGCAGGCTCAGCAGGTAGGCGGGTCGAGCGAGAAAGGCGAACCTGTCGGACCTGTCGGACCTGCGTTGCCGGCGCCGCTGACTGCTCATCAGGTCGGTCACTCCTGCCCACGTTTGATGGCCACGGTCGGCCCGTCCGGTCGGGTCTGGTCGGTCGGGTCCGGGGTGGCGGTCCGGCGCCGCTGTGCCGCGCCGATCCGCTGTACCGAATATCACCCGCTCGGCTGGAAAGCGGGTGATCCCCGGCTGAGATCACTCTGAGAATCCTCCGAGCGGAGGATCACCCCGGCCGAAGCCCCGCAAACCGGGTCAGGTCTGCGGGGCAAGCGCCATCATGGCCGAGTCTTCCGAGCCTTGGTAGTGGACAGAAGGAAATTCCTAGCGTGACGTGACCGCGTCGGCCCCCTCGGCGTCGGCCGGCGCCGGCAGGCCTTCGGCCTCACCCGGCGCGGGGCGGTGGTTGATCATCGCGAACGCGATCCCCGCCGCGACCACCAGGATGCCCAGCGCGACCGTGGTGGCCACCGTGTAACCGTGCACGGCGCCGGTCGCCTGGACGAGTTTGTTCGCCGCGTCCCTTCCGACCAGGTACGTCGCCGTCGCGCTGGCCGCGATCGTGTTGAGCAGCGCGGTGCCGATCGAGCCGCCGACCTGCTGGGCGCTGTTGATGGTGGCCGAGGCGGCGCCGGTCTCCTGTGGTGCGACGCCGAGCGTGGCCAGGTTCATCGAGGGCATGAAGACCAGGCCCATGCCGAAGCCGAGCAGCATCTCGGCCGGCAGCACGCTCGTCGCGAAGGCGCTGCCCACCTTGAGCTGGGTCAGCCAGGCCATGCCGGAGGCGGCCAGCAGCAGGCCGGGCACGATCAGGTTGCGCGATGGCACCCGGGTCATCAGCCGGGCGGCGATGCCGGTCGAGCTCAGGATGATGCAGACCGTCATCGGCAGGAAGGCGACGCCGGTCAGGATCGGCGAGTACCCCTTGATCTGCTGCAGGTAGTAGGTGAGGAAGAGGAAGAGGCCGAACAGGCCGACCACCGAGAGGCCGACCGAGAGCGCGGCGCCGCCGCGGTTGCGGTCGGCGACGATGTGCAACGGCAGCAGCGGATGCGAGGTGTGCTTCTCGGCGAACACGAAGACGGTCAGCAGCACGCCGCCGAGCGCCAGGCAGGACAGCACCAGCCAGTCCGACCAGCCGCGGGTCGCGGCCTCCGAGGTGCCGTAGACGATCGCCAGCAGGCCGCCACAGCCGAGCAGCGCGCCCGGCAGGTCGAGCTTGATCCGTTTGCCCTTGCCGATGTGGTCGGTGTGCAGCAGCGTGTAGGCACCGATCGCCGCGACCAGCGCGATCGGGACGTTCACGAACAGGCACCAGCGCCAGCTCAGGTACTCGGTCAGCAGACCGCCAGCGATGAACCCGATCGCACTGCCACCGGCCGCGATCGCGCCGAAGATGCCGAACGCGGTGGCCCGTTCGCGCGCGTCGTTGAACGTGATGGAGAGCAGTCCGAGCGCGGACGGTGCGAGCAGCGCACCGAAGCTGCCCTGCAGCGCACGGGCGGCGAACAGCATCGTCGGGCCGACTGCGAAGCCGCCGAGCGCGGAGGCGAAGGCGAAGCCGAGCAGGCCGATCATGAACGTGCGCTTTCGGCCGAACAGGTCGCCGAGCCGGCCGCCGAGCAGCAGCAGGCCGCCAAAGGCCAGCGTGTACGCGGTGACCACCCACTGGCGGTCACTGGTGGAAATGCCGAGGTCCTTCTGAGCGGAGGGGAGCGCGATGTTCACGATCGTGATGTCGAGCACGATCATCAGCTGAGCAAGGGCGATCACGGCCAAGGCCCGCCAGCGGCGGGGGTCCGGGTCGCGGTCGGCCATCGCGTCGTATGGGGCGGACACGGGAGGAGCCTTCCGGACGAGGGTGCGGCCGGCGTGCGCAGGCGGCACTTCTCTCAAGGGAAGCTCGCGGCCCGGAGGGAGGCAAGCAAAAATCGTGTCAGAGGCGGACAAAAGTGGTTATTTTATACAAGCTTTAACGATGCGCGCGTGGGGCCCGCCGAACCGGCGGACCCCACACACCCAATAGGCGGACTCAGAGCGCGGAGAGCTCCGCCACCAGGTCGTCCAGGCCGAGCGAGCCCTGCGAGAGCGCCGCCATGTGCCAGGCCTTCAGGTCGAACTCCTCGCCGCGCGACTCGTGCGCCGCCCGCGCCGCCGCCCGGCCGAGCAGCCAGGCCCGCTCGCCGAGCTTGTAGCCGATCGCCTGGCCGGGCAGGCCCAGGTAGCGGACCAGCTCACTGTCCAGGAAGGCCGTCGCCAGCCCGCAGTACGCGCCGAAGAACTCACGGGCGAGCTCGGGCGTCATCGGCTCGCCCGGGTGGAACGGCGAGTCGGCCGGGAACTCCAGGCCGACGTGCATGCCGATGTCCACGATCACCCGCAGCGCGCGCATCATCTGCGCGTTCAGGTACCCGAGCCGGTGCCCGGGGTCGGTGAGGTAGCCCAGCTCGTCCATCAGGCGCTCGGCGTACAGCGCCCAGCCCTCCATGTTGGCGCTGACCCCGCCCGCGCTGACCTGGTAGGTGGAGAGGCTGCCGGCCACGTAGTTCCACTGCGCGAGCTGCAGGTGGTGACCGGGGACGCCCTCGTGGTACCAGGTGCTGACCAGGTCCCAGACCGGGAACTGCTCGCGGTTCAGGGTCGGCAGCCAGGTCCGCCCGGGGCGGGTGAAGTCGAGCGAGGGCGCGGTGTAGTACGGCGCGGCCGCGCTGCCGGCCGGCGCGATTCTGGACTCGACCCGGGTGATCGGCTCGGCCAGGTCGAAGTGCACGCCCTGCAGGTCGTTGACCGCCTGGTCCATCAGGCCCTGGAGGTACTCGCGGGTCGCCTCGGCGCCGGTGATCGACGGCCCGTCGCTCTCCAGCCAGCGCATCGCCTCCATCGGCGTGCTGCCGGCCAGCACCTTCTCGGCCTCGACGCGCATCTGCGCCTCGATGTCGTGGAACTCGGTCCAGGCCCACTGGTAGGCCTCGTCCAGGTCCAGGTCGGCGCCGGTCCAGTAGCGCACCCAGCGGGCGTAGCGCTCCCGGCCTACGGCGTCCGGCGTACCGGCGACGGCCGGCGCGTAGACCGCGGCCAGCCAGTCGCGCAGCTCGGCGAGCGCCTCGGCGGCGGCCAGCGCGTGGCCGGTCAGCTCGGCGCGCAGCGCCCCGGGGGCCGGGGCGACCAGCGCGCCGAACCAGCCGGCCGCCTCGGCGCCGGCGAGTGCCTCCGGGTCGACGGCCAGCCACTCGGCGAGCTGCCCGATCACCGTCTCGACCTGCCGCGGACCGGAGAGCTTGCCCTGCTCGATGCCGGCTTCGAGGGTCTGCCGGTACTGCTGGACGGCCAGCGGGAACCGGGCCAGCCGGCGGCCCAGCCGCGCCCAGTCCGCCTCGGTGCCGGTCGGCAGCAGCGTGAAGACCTCGCGCACGTTGTGCAGCGGCGAGCCGAGGTTGCGCACCGCGACCAGGTCCTCACCGGCGTCGTGCACGGCCAGTTCGGCGGTCAGCCGCTCGCGCAGCAGCCGGGCGCAGCGCTGCTCGGCCAGCGGGTTCTCGGCGGCCTCGATCACGCCGGCCGCCTCCGCCCCGGCCAGCTCGGCGAGGGTGCGACGGCCGAGCGCGGCCTGGGCCGCGTAACCGGCTGGGGAGAGGTCGGGCAGCCGGTCGTCCTCGGGGTTGAGGCCGAGGTAGACGGCGGCCAGCGGGTCGAGCTCGGCGAGCGCCATCACGTACGCGTCCGCGATCCGGCGCGGGGTGTTGCCGGCAGCGGCCGGGTCGGCGACGGCCGTGGCGGCGGCACTGGCCGTAGCAGCGGCGGTGCCCGTGTCGGCGGCGGTATTCGGTTCGGAAGCCATTCGGCCATCTTTTCGCAGCTCGCGCTCTTTGCAAGCCCCTTTCCGGAAGCCCGAGTGCGATCTGTGACCACAGAGCGGGGTCCCGCTCGGCGGCGGGCCACTACGCTGACCGGCATGGAAGCCCCTGAGCAGCCCGCACCGTCACCGGCAGTCACCGATGAACCCGCGGCGGCGGGGCGGCCGCGGCGGGCCGGCTACCGGCGGCTGCCGGTGCAGCAGCGGCGCGAGCAGCTGATCGCGGTGGCCCTCGCGCTGTTCAGCACCAGAGCGCCGGAGGAGGTCAGTCTTGACGACGTGGCCGAGGCTTCGGGCGCTTCCCGGCCACTGGTCTACCGGTACTTCGCGGGTGGCAAGCAGCAGCTCTACGAGGCCGCGCTGCGCAGCGCGGCCGAGGAGCTGACCAGCCGCTTCAGCGTGCCGCAGCGCGGCACCCCGACCGAGCAGCTGGCCGCCGTCCTGGACGGCTACTTCTCGTTCGTCGCCGAGCACGACGCCGGTTACGGTGCGCTACTGCGCGGCGGTTCGGTGGTCGAGACGGCGCGCACCAGCGCGATCGTGGACGAGGTGCGCCGGGCCGCACTACGGCGCACGCTGCGCTACATGGGCGTGCGGGAGGCCGGGCCGCGGCTCACGCTGCTGGTGCGCTCCTGGATCTCGGTCGTCGAGGCCTCCTCGCTCAGCTGGCTGGACGAAGGCCGGCAGATCCCGCAGACCGAGCTGCGGGACTGGCTGGTGGACGAGTTCGTCGCGATGACCGCGACGACCGCGGCGCACGACGCGCAGACCGCCGAGGTGCTGGCCGGGCTGCTCGCGCTGGAGACGCCGGACGGCTCGGCCGCCCGGCTGCTGGGCCGCCTGGGCGGGCTCAGCACCGGCTGACCGCGAGCCCGCCCGGCACCGGCTGACCGTCGGTCAGGCCTTGCCGAGCACCTGGCGCTGCCGTCCCAGACCGTCGACCTCCAGCTCCAGCACGTCGCCGGGCTGCAGGAACGGGGTGCCCGGGCGGCCCATCGTGACGCCTGCCGGAGTGCCGGTGGTCACCACGTCGCCCGGCTCCAGCACCATGAACCGGCTGATGTAGCGGACCGTCTCCAGCACCGGGAAGATCATCTGCTGGGTGCTGCCGTCCTGCCGCAGCTCGCCGTTGACCCAGAGCTTGAGCGCGAGGTCCTGCGGGTCGCCGACCTCGTCGGGGGTGACCAGCCAGGGGCCGAGCGGGTTGAACGTCTCGCAGCACTTGCCCTTGTCCCACTGGCCGCCGCGCTCCAGCTGGAACGCCCGCTCGGTGACGTCGTTGGAGATCGTGTAGCCGGCGATGCAGGCCGCGGCCTCGGCGTCGGTCTCCAGGTAGCGGGCGGTCCGGCCGATCACCAGCGCGAGCTCGACCTCGTAGTCGGTCTTGGTGCTGTCACGCGGCACCAGGACCTCGTCGTCGGGACCGATCACGGTGTTGCTGGCCTTGAGGAAGAGCACCGGCTCGGTCGGGATCGCCGCCCCCGCCTCGGCGGCGTGGTCGCGGTAGTTGAGGCCGACGCAGACCACCTTGCCCGGCCGGACCACCGGCGCGCCGGTGCGCTGCCCGGCGATGTCCAGCACCGGCAGCTCACCGGCGGCCACCGCACCCGCCAGCTCGGCCGGATCCAGCCCGGCCAGGAACGCGCCGTCGATGTCGGGGGTGCGCCCCGACAGGTCGTACGCGGTGCCGTCCGGGCCGAGTACGACCGGACGCTCGGCACCCGCCGGGCCAACACGGAGGAGCTTCATCTGCCCATCACCACCTGTGGTCTCGCAGCTCGCACGGCGGCCGCACACCGCCGCGCCCTGTGCAGACGAGGTATATCAACAAAATGTAGAAGCCAACCAGGGGCCGCGTCTCGACGAGTTCCTATCAATTCGTCCAATCGCGCAGGGGGTCCGCTCGGGTTGCCGCACGGTTGACAGATCCGATCCCGCCCCGGTCGGTCTCAGTCACCGATCCCGGCGCCGGCGCCGCCGAGTGCCGCGGCGAGCCGCCCCGGCGGGGACGGCAGCTCGGGGCGTGGCAGGCTGTCCAGCCGGCGCCGCAGGTCCTCGGTGTCCGGGTGGCCCGCGCCGAGCGCCGCGGTCGCGGCCGCCAGCAGCTCGGTGAGCAGCGCGAACGCCTCGGCCCGTTCGCCGGCCCGGTGCAGCGCGATCACCAGGTCGTGGCAGGTGCGCAGGGTCCGGCCGTCGGACGGGCCGAAGGCCCGGGTGAACTCCGGCAGCAGCGCGCGCAGCTCGCGCAGCGCCTCGGGCCGGCGGTCGAGGACGGCCTGGAACGCCGCGTCCGCCCGGCTCCGCAGCCCGCGGACCGACTCGGCCGCCGCGGCGAGGCGCCGGCCCACCTCGACGGCGTCGGCCGGACGCCCGGCCGGGTCCTTCGCGAGCAGCTGGACGACCAGCTCGGCCAGCTCGGTCGGCAGCGCGGCCGGGTAGCGCACCGGCTCGTCCACGTGCTGCGCGAGCAGGCTGTACTGGTTGGTGGCGTTGAACGGGCGGGCGCCGGTGAAGAGCTCGTGCAGCACGCAGCCGACCGCGTAGAGGTCGGAGCGGACGGTGCCCGGATCGCCCCGCCAGCGCTCGGGGGCCAGGTAGCGGGCGCTGCCGATCACCGAGCCCTCGGTGGTCAGCTTGTCCTTGTTGTCGCCGATCTGCGCGATCCCGAAGTCCAGCACCTTGAGCAGCTCGCGCTCGTGCGTCGTGAACATCATGTTCTCGGGCTTGATGTCCCGGTGGATCACCTGCCCGGCGTGCGCGGCGGCGAGCGCGGAGCAGAGCTGGCGGGCCCAGTCCAGTGCCTGCGCCAATTCGACCGGGCCGCCGGCGATCACCTCGGCCAGTGTCGGGCCGCTCAGCAGCTCCATCACCAGGTAGTGGTGCGCCTCGCCCGCGGCGGACGCCTCACCGACGTCGAAGACGACCACGACGTTGGGGTGCGCGAGCCGCGCCAGCACCTCGACCTCGCGACGCAGCCGGGCCAGGTCCGAGGGGCCGGCTCCGGCCCGGCCGGTCCGCAGCATCTTGACCGCGACCCGGCGGCCGAGCCGCAGGTCGTCGGCGAGCCAGACCACACCGAAGCCGCCCCGGCCCAGCACCTTGATCAGTCGGTACCGATCCCCCAGCGTGTCGCCGCTTTCCATGTCTCCCCCAAGGAACTCGGGCCCGTGGCACATCCCGGAGTCAGGGTAGCGATCACGGGAAGTCGGGGTAGCCGACTTCCCGTGACCAACAACGTGGCGGCTAGAGCACCTTGACCTAGAGAACCTTGGAGAGGAAGGCGCGGGTGCGCGGGTGCTGCGGGCGCTCCAGCACCTCGGCCGGCGGACCCTGTTCGACCACCACGCCGCCGTCCATGAAGACCACGGTGTCGGCCACCTCGCGGGCGAAGCCGATCTCGTGGGTGACCACGATCATCGTGGTGCCGGAGCCGGCCAGGTCCTTGATCACGTCCAGCACCTCGCCGACCAGCTCCGGGTCGAGCGCCGAGGTCGGCTCGTCGAAGAGCAGCACCTTGGGCTCCAGCGCCAGCGCCCGGGCGATCGCCACCCGCTGCTGCTGCCCGCCGGAGAGCCGGCGTGGGTAGACGTCGGCCCGGTCGGCCAGCCCGACCCGGCCGAGCAGCTCCAGCGCCGTCCGCTCGGCCTCGGCCTTCGGGCGGCCGAGCGCGCTGATCGGCGCCTCGGTGACGTTCTGCAGCACCGTCAGGTGCGGGAACAGGTTGAAGTTCTGGAAGACGAAGCCGAGCTGGGTCCGCTGCCGCAGCACCTCCCGTTCGCGCAGCTCGTACAGCTTCTCCCCGGCACGCCGGTAGCCGATCGGCTCGCCGTCCACCGTGACGAAGCCGCGGTCGGGCCGCTCCAGGTGGTTGATGCTGCGCAGCAGCGTGGACTTGCCCGAGCCGGACGGGCCGAGGATCACGGTGACCGAACCGGCCGGGACGACCAGGTCCACGCCGCGCAGCACCTCCAGCTCGCCGAAGCTCTTGTGCAGGCCTCGGACCTCGACCATGGAGTTCGTGGGGGCGCTCATGTGTGCTCCGGCGGGCTGAGTTGTGAGGTGCTGATCGCGGAGCCGCTGGTGCCCCACTTCTGCAGGATCTGCTGGTACGTCCCGTCCTTGATCAGCTCGTTGACCGCGGCCTGGAAGGCCGGCGCCAGCGCGGAGCCCTTCTTGAACGCGAAGCCGACGTCGAGACGGTGGAACTCGCCGACGAACCTGGTGCCGGCCGCCGGCTGCGCGGCCTGGAAGCGCAGCCCGTTGATGGTGCTCATCACGGCGTCGATCCGGCCCTGCTGGAGGCTGGTGAGGATCGCCGCGTTGTCCGAGAACGACCTGACCGTGTACGCGGGCCGGCCGGCGTCGGTGCAGACGTTCTTGCTGCTGTTCAGCGTGGTCTCGAAGGTGGTGCCGGCGCCGGTGCCGATCGTCAGGCCACAGAGCTGTGTCAGGTCTTTGACCTCGGTCAGCTTCGTGTTGTCCTTGCGGACCGCGAAGCCCTGACCGTCGTCGATGTACGTGACGAAGTCGATGGACTTCAGCCGGGCCGTGGTGACGCCGAAGTTGCCGGTACCGACGTCGTACTTGCCGCTGCCGAGGGCGGGCAGGATCGTCTCGAACGCGGCGTCCTCCCGGTTCACCGTCAGGCCGAGCACCTTGGCCACCGCGTCGGTGAAGTCGATGTCGAGGCCGGCCGGCTTCCGGCTCGCCGGGTCGGGGAAGTACGCGCTCGGCGGGGTGCCGACGGAGCTGCCCACCCTGATGCCGCCGGCCGCGCGGACGTCCGCGGGCAGCAGCGCGGCGATCGCGTCCACCTTGCGCAGCTGCCCCAGCACGTCGCGGCTCGGGTCCACGCCCTGAGCGGCCGGTACGGGCTGCGCGGCCTTGGTCGATCCGCCCGAGCCGCAGGCGGTCAGCGCCAGGACCGGAAGCAGTGCGGCGGCGAGCGCCTTCAGCGCCCTCGTGCCTGGAGCGCGTGCGATACCGGGGAACTCGACGGGCATGGCTGACGACCTCTCAAATGGTGGAGCGGCCGCGCGGGCGGGCATGCGGGCAGCGCGAAGCAGCCGGCGGCGCGGCGGAACGGGAGGCAGGTAGAGGTAGGTGGAGGTAGGTGGAGAGAAAGAAAGGAGCGGAGAACGGCGGTGTGTGTGAAGGCGGTTCAGCCGGAGCGGCGGCAGCGAGCGGCCGGGCAGCCGTCGGTCGGGCCGTGGCGGGCATCGCGGTGACGTACCGGTGCGGTGCCTAGGCGGCTGCGACGAAGGAGGCTGCGGCCCAGCGCGGGGCGCCGAGGGAGGAGGCCCCGCAGGGCAGAGAAGGGCCGGTCAGACGGCCCGCTGCCGGGTCAGCCGCGACACGCCGCGGACCACACCCGACCGAAGTCGATGTGGTCGCGGGTGACCAGGGGCTGCGCGGCGTTCATGCCCCAAGTTGAACAGCGCGGAGCGAAGTTCGTCAACCACCATCCGGAACCGGGTGCACCGGCGGGCGTACTGCACAGCCATCCTTGACAGCCGCTCCCCGGGCCTGCGTACGATGCCGACGGAGCGACAGTTGTGCCCGCCGCGTTGAGGGACGCGGCCGTGTGACGGCGATTTCCGGGCCCAGGGCCTGTCGTCGAACCCCCTTCGTCGCCCGCAGGGCGGCTTGGCGGCGTCAGGCGCGTGCTCTCGGCGTGCCGGGCACAGGCCCTCGTACTGGACGTACTTGGGCCTGTGCCCGGTGCGCCGAGAGTGCGTGCATGGCGTCGCCGAGCAGAAGGGGGTTCGACGACAGGCCCTCGGGGCCCGTCCGAGCCCGTCCCCCTTCCGCATGCCTGTCCTGGAGCCCACTCGATGGCCACGCCGCCCGAGGTCCTGCCCGCTGCCACTCCCCCGCCCACCACCCCGCCCGCGCCCGCCGCCTCCCCACCCACCGGGGCCGAACCGGTGATCGTCCGCCGCCGGCGCCCCGGCCGGTGGCTGGCCACCGCGCTGACCCTGCTGATCCTCGCCATGGTGCTGGGCTCGGTGGTCCGCAATCCGCGCTTCCAGTGGGGGGTGGTCGGCGATTACCTCACCACCACCGCCGTGCTGCACGGACTGACCCTCACCCTCTGGCTGACCGCCGCCACCATGCTGCTCGGCTTCGCCCTCGGCACGCTGCTGGCGGCCGTCCGCCTGAGCGGCAACCCGCTGCTGCGGACCTTGAGTTGGGCCTACGTCTGGCTGTTCCGCTCGATCCCGCCGCTGGTCCAGCTGCTGCTCTGGTTCAACATCGGCGCGCTCTACCCGACGCTGGGCCTGGGCGTCCCGTTCGGCCCGCAGTTCCTCACCGTGAAGACCGTCAACCTGTTCGGTCCGGTGCTCACCTCGGTGATCGGGCTGACCCTGCTGGAGGCCGCCTACGCGGCCGAGGTGGTGCGCGGCGGCCTGCTCTCGGTGGACCACGGCCAGTTGGAGGCGGCCCAGTCGCTGGGCCTGGGCCGGCTGCGCGTGCTGCGCCGGATCGTGCTGCCGCAGGCGATGCGCTCGATCGTGCCGACCGCCGGGAACATGCTGGTCGGACTGCTCAAGAGCACCAGCATCGTCAGCGTGCTGGCGGTCCAGGACCTGCTGTACTCCGTGCAGTTGGTCTACAACCAGACGTACCAGGTGGTGCCGCTGCTGCTGGTCGCCACGCTCTGGTACCTGCTGCTGACCACGCTGCTCTCGGTCGGCCAGTACTACCTGGAGCGGCGCTTCTCGCGCGGCTCGACCCGTGGCACGCCACCGCCCACCCCGCTGCAACGCGCCCGCGCCGCGCTGCACCGGCTGCGCACCGCCGTGGACGCGCCGGCGCGACCCCGCACCCCGCAGGCCGCCCGGTGAGCGCGCTGGGCATGAGCGCGCTGGGCATGGGCACGCCGGTCACGAGTGCGCCGGTCATGAGTGTGCTGGCGATCATCGGGGCCGGCCCGCGCGGCACCGGGCTGCTGGAGCGGATCTCCGCAAACGCCGCCGAACTGCTGCCGCCCGACCGGTCGTTGCGGATCCACCTGATCGACCCCTACCCGCCCGGCGGCGGCCGGATCTGGCGCGAGGCGCAGTCCCCGCTGCTGCGGATGAACTCGATGGCGCAGGACGTCACGATGTTCACCGACGAGCGCTCGGTGATCGAGGGACCGGTCCGCCCGGGCCCCTCGTTCGCCGAATGGGCCCGCGCGCCGCGCGAGTTCGCGCCGTACCGGGAGCCCGAGGACCTCGCGCAGCGGGCCGAACTGGCGGCCCTCGCGCCCACCGACTTCCCCACCCGGCGCGCCCAGAGCGCCTACCTGGACTGGGTGCTGCGCCGCACGCTGGCCGAGCTGCCGGAGCGGATCACGGTCACCGTGCACCGGGACACCGCCATCGCCCTGGACGGCCCGCCGGACGGGCCGCAACTGGTCACCCTGGGCTCCGGAGCGCAGCTGTCCGTTGACCAAGTCGTACTGACACTCGGCCACTTGGGCACCACGCCGGACGACCGCCAGACCGCCACCGCCCGCTTCGCCGCCCGGCACGGACTCTTCCACCTGCCGTCCGCCTTCTCCTCGGAGGCCGACCTCGACGCCGTGGCGCCCGGCGAGCAGCTGGTCCTGCGCGGCTTCGGACTCGCCTTCATCGATCTGGTGGCGCTGCTCACCGAGGGCCGCGGCGGCCGCTTCGAGGACCTGCCGGACGGCGGCAAGCGCTACCACCCGTCCGGCCGCGAGCCGGTGATCCACGTAGGCTCGCGGCGCGGCGTCCCGTACCACTCGAAGACCGGCTACGGCCTGCAGGGCCCGCCCGCTCCGCTGCCCCGGTACTTCGGCCCGGCCGCCGTCGACGAGCTGCTGGCCCGCCCCGGCCCACTGGAACTGCGCCGCGACGCCTGGCCGTTGATGGCCAAGGAGGTCGGCTTCGGCTACTACCACGAGCTCTTCCACGCCCACCCCGAACGGACCGCGCTGGCCTGGCCCGCCTTCCTGGAGGCGTACGACCGGCTCGACTGGTACACGCCCGAGCTGGCCGCGCTCATCGAGCGCGCGGTGCCCGAGCCCGCCGACCGGCTCGACTTCGAACAGCTGGACCGCCCGCTCGCCGGGCTGGAGTTCACCGAACCGGAGCAGTTGCAGGAGCACCTGCGCGGCTACATCCGGGCCGATGCCGACCGCCGCGCCGACCCCGGGTACAGCGCCGACCTGGGCGCCTTCCTGGCCCTGCTCTCGCTCTACGGCCAGCTGCCAAGGCTGACCAACTCCGGTCGGCTGAGCGCCCGTTCGACCGCGCGCGAGCTGGACGGCTGGTGGCAGGGGTTCTTCAACTGCCTGGCCTCCGGTCCGCCGGGCTTCCGGCTGCGCGAACTGCTCGCGCTCTCCGAGGCCGGCGTGCTGCGCTTCCTCGGCGCCGACCTGCTGATCACCGAGGACGAGGCGAGCGGCCGCTTCCTGGCCGGCAGCCCGAGCCTGCCCGGACACCAGGTGGCCGCTACCGCGCTGATCGAGGCCCACCTGCCGCGCGCCGTGGTGGACCGCACCGAGGACCAGCTGCTGGCGGCACTGCTGCGGACCGGCGAACTACGCGAGGAGGTGGTCGCCGACTCCGGCTTCACGCACCGCTCCGGCCTGATCGGCACCGCCCCCGCCGACGGCCGGCTGCTCGACCCGACCCTCGACGGCGCCCCGCACCCGCGCCGCCTCGCCCTCGGCCCGCACACCAACGGCCGCGCCGTCACCGCGTTCTCCCGCCCGCGCACCAACGCCCCGGGGTTCCGGCAGAACGACGCCGCCGCCCGCAGCCTGCTGCGGGCGCTGTCGGGAGAAGAAGCGGGAGAAGCAGGAGAAGCGGAAGAGGAAGCCGCAGGTGCGAGGATGGTGGCCGGGTTGTCGACGGCGCGGCCCTGATCCCAGCACGGAGGTGTGGCAGTCATGGCCAAGCAGGCCCCGCAGAGCGACCCGGCCCAGGACGCGCCCGCGGTCGGCGCACCGAAGAACGCCGCCGCCGGACTGCCCGCCGTCGGGCACAGCCTGCGGATGGCGAACGAGCAGATGGGCCCGCTGCGCGCCGCCGCCACGCTGCTCAAGGTCAACCAGCACGGCGGCTTCGACTGCCCCGGCTGCGCCTGGCCCGAGCCGGACAAGCCGCACACCGCCGAGTTCTGCGAGAACGGCGCCAAGGCCGTGGCCGAGGAGGCCACCGAGCGCCGGATCACCCGGGCGTTCTTCGCCGAGCACTCGGTCAGCGGGCTGGCCGAGCGCTCCGGCTACTGGCTCGGCCAGCAGGGCCGGCTCACCGAGCCGATGCTGCTGGAGGAGGGCGCCGACCACTACACCCCGGTCAGCTGGGAGCGCGCGTTCGCGATCGTCGCCGAGGAGCTCAAGGCCCTCGAGACGCCGGACGGCGCCGCCTTCTACACCTCGGGCCGCACCAGCAACGAGGCCGCCTTCACCTACCAGCTCTTCGCCCGGCGCCTGGGCACCAACAACCTGCCGGACTGCTCCAACATGTGCCACGAGTCCTCGGGCTCGGCGCTGGTCGAGACGCTCGGCGTCGGCAAGGGCAGCGTCAGCCTGAAGGACCTCTACCAGGCAGACCTCATCATCGTGGCCGGTCAGAACCCCGGCACCAACCACCCGCGGATGCTCTCCGCGCTGGAGCGGGCCAAGCGGGCCGGCGCCACCGTGGTCAGCGTGAACCCGCTGCCGGAGGCCGGGCTGGAGCGGTTCAAGAACCCGCAGAACGCGCGCGGCCTGGTCGGCTCGGGCACCAAGCTGACCGACCTCTTCCTGCAGATCCGGCTCGGCGGCGACCTCGCGCTGTTCCGCGCGCTCAACCAGCTGATCCTGCGCGCCGAGGGCGGCGTGGACCGGGCGTTCGTCGAGCAGCACTGCCACGGCTTCGAGGAGTTCGCCGAGGAGGCCGGCAAGACCAGCCGCGAGGAGGTGCTGGCCGCGACCGGGCTGCCCTGGGAGCAGATCGAGGAGCTGGGCCGGCTGGTGCTCGGCTCGCAGAAGATCATCGTCTGCTGGGCGATGGGCCTGACCCAGCACAAGCACTCCGTGCCGACGATCCGCGAGGTGGTCAACTTCCTGCTGCTGCGCGGCAACGTCGGGCGGCCGGGCGCGGGCGTCTGCCCGGTCCGCGGGCACAGCAACGTGCAGGGCGACCGCACCATGGGCATCTTCGAGCGGCCCGCCGCGGCCTTCCTGGACGCGCTGGACCGCGAGTTCGGCTTCGAGTCACCGCGCGAGCACGGTTTCGACGCGGTGGAGACGATCCGCGCGATGCGCGACGGCCGGGTCAGGGTCTTCTTCGCGATGGGCGGCAACTTCGTCGCGGCCACCCCGGACACGCTGGTGACCGAGGCCGCGATGCGCAAGTGCCGGCTCACCGTGCACGTCTCCACCAAGCTCAACCGCTCGCACGTGGTCACCGGCGCCCGCGCGCTGATCCTGCCCACCCTCGGGCGCACCGACCGCGACCGCACCTCCAAGGGCGACCAGTTCGTCACGGTCGAGGACTCGATGGGCATCGTCCACTCCTCGCAGGGCCGGCTGCGCCCGCCGGCCCCCGAGCTGCTCTCCGAGACCGCGATCGTCTGCCGCCTCGCCCGGGCCACCCTCGGCCCCACCGACCAGGTGCCGTGGGAGGACTTCGAGACCGACTACGACACCGTGCGCGACCGGATCGCCCGGGTGATCCCCGGCTTCACCGACTTCAACGCCCGGGTGCGGAAGGCCGGCGGCTTCGCGCTGCCGCACGGCCCGCGCGACAGCCGCAGCTTCCCGACCGCGACCGGCAAGGCCAACTTCACCGTCAACCCGATGACCGCGCCCGAGGTCCCGGACGGGCGCCTGCTGCTCCAGACGCTGCGCTCGCACGACCAGTACAACACCACGATCTACGGCCTGGACGACCGTTACCGCGGCATCAAGGGCGGGCGCCGCGTGGTGCTGGTGAACCCCGCCGACGCGAAGGACCTCGGCCTGGTCGAGGGCGGCTACGTGGACCTGGTCAGCGAGTGGCGCGACGGCGTGGAGCGCCGGGCCCGGCACTTCCGGATCGTCCACTACCCGGTCGCCCGGGGTGGCGCGGCGGCGTACTACCCGGAGACGAACGTGCTGATCCCGCTCGACTCGACGGCGGACATCAGCAACACGCCGACCTCGAAGGCCGTGGTGATCCGCTTCGAACCGGACTCGGGCGAGGAGTGAGCCTGACCCGCAGCCCCGCGCCCCCGAGCTCGGGTGAGCGCGGGGGCGCGGGGGCGCGGGGCACAGGTGCGCGGGCTGATCGTCGGTCAGCGGATCGGCGTGCCGGTGCCCGGGGCCGCCGGGGTCGCGTCGGGGGCCGGCGCGCAGGTGGGGGTGGCGGACGGGGTGGGCGTGGCCGTCACCGTCGCCGTGGGGGCCGGGGTCGGCGTGCCCGGGAGCGGGCAGGCCGGCAGGCCGGTCGCCGAGCCGGTCGGGGTGGGGGTGCCGGTCACCGTCCCCGTCGGCGTCGGCTTGGTCGAACCGTCGCCGCCGACCGTGATGGTGCCCGCGGCACTGGTGGTCGGCTGCGGCGAACCGCCGCCGGTCGGCGAGCCGGTGGGGGTCGCGCCGCTCGTCGGCGGGCGGGAGCCGCTCGGCGTCCCCAGCCCCGGCGGGGTGGAGCCGGCGCCGGCGGACGGCCCGGTGGTGGACGGCGTCGGCGCCGCCCACGGCAGCGACGGCCCGCCGGTGGTCCCGCTCGGGCTGTTCGCCGGCGCGCTGGGCGCGAGCGGCGAGAGCGGGGCCAGCGGAGCCGGCGCCGCGGGCAACGGCGCGGCCGGCGGCAGGCCGCTCACCGAGGCCAGGTCGGGGGCTATCGGGGTGACGGTCTGCAGGCTCTGCAGCACGTCCGGCACCTTCCAGGCGCCGCCCTGACTGTCCGAGGGGCTCTGCGGATCCGGGCGGACCGCGCCCAGGATCGGCGCCATGTCGATCGGCGAGACCCGGACCACGGCGCCGGTGTGCGGCGCCTGCACGACCAGTCCACCGCCGATGTACATCGCGACGTGCTCGGCGTTCTGGTAGTAGACGACCAGGTCACCGGGGCGCAGCTGGTTCAGCGGGATGTGCTGGAGCGACGCCCACTGGTCCTCGCTGGTCCGCGGGATCGTGAGGCCGGCGTGCAGCCACGCCTGAGAGGTGAGGCCGGAGCAGTCGAAGCTGTCGGGGCCGGTCGCCCCCCACTCGTACGGCTTGCCGAGCTGCGCCAGCGCGTACGCGACGGCGGCCCGGCCGGCGACCGAGGGGGTCCGCTCGCCCTGGCCGAGCGCGCCGGAGGCGAGGAACGCCACCTGGGCCTGGTTGACCTGGGACTGTTCCAGCTGCTCCAGCTGGGCCTGCTGGACGCCGGTGAGCGAGGAGACCACCTGCTCGACGCCGGCCAGCTGGTTGGCGATGTCCTGCTTGGCCTTGTCCTGCTGGGCGAGCAGCGCCTTGGAGTCGGCCAGGGCGGCCGCCGCCTGGGTCTTGAGCTGCTCCAGCTTGGCCCGCTCGGTCTTGAGCTGGCTCAGGAAGGCGGCCTGCGAGCGGCTCGCGGCGGACAGCAGGTCGGCCAGGTGGACGGCCTCGTACGGGTCCTGGGTGAGCAGCAGCTGGCCGTACTCGGAGAGGTTGCCGTTCTGGTACTGGTCGGCGGCCAGCTCGGCGGCGACGTCCAGACCCGTGTCCACCACCTTCTGCTGCTGCGCCAGGTTCGCATTGGCGGCCGTGACGGCGCTCTGCTGCGTCGCGATCTTGGCGGCGGTGGCGTCGTACTGCTCGGTCGCGCCCTCGGCGTTCTGGTAGAGCAGGTGGATCTTGTCCAGCAGCGGCTGGAGCGTGGCGGTGGCCGCCGCCAGCGGGTCGTTGGGGTCAGCGGCCGGGGCTGCGGGGGCTCCGGAAGCGGCCCCGGGAGCTCCGGAAGCGGGCGCGGGTGCCCCGGGCGCAGGGGCTCCGGGCACGGGCGAGGCGGTGGCCGACGGTGTGGCGGCGGGCGACGGCGCAGCGAGCGCGGCCCCCGCCGCGGTCGGCAGCGCGAGCGCGGCCAGCGCGAGCACCGCGCCGCAGCGCAGTGCGGCCCGTAGCCATGGCTGGTTTCCGACCATTCGTTCGCGCAGCGCGATCGGCATCGGTCCGCCTCCCCCTCGTCCCATCTGCTTGTCCCACCGGAGAAGTCCCGCCCGTGGGTATCCGTAGCAACACGCAGCGACACGCAGGCACTCTCGTCCGCACCCGCGCCGAATCCTGCCATGGGTAGGCCCCCCTGCGGCAGACCGCCCCCGGATCAGCTGATTAATTCTCAGCTGACGGCTCGTCGTGACGCAGATCTCACGAATCCGGCAGCAATCCGGACGATCCCGGCGGAGCGCCAGGTCAGACTGGGACTGTCAACCTTCGGTATGTCTTGAATCAAGCCCTCGGACACGAACGAAGCCAGGAGGACGGGGCCAGTTAACCTCCCGTTCACTCACCATCCCTACCGTCGCGACTGACGGCGGCTGGGAACGCGCCTGTCCGACAGCTACGACCAACTACGACGAATGTTTGGTTAATGGAACACATCACGTTCCTGGTGGCGGTGGTGATCGTCACGGCGCTCGCCTTCGACTTCACCAACGGCTTCCACGACACCGCCAACGCGATGGCCACCTCGATCGCGACCGGCGCCCTGCGACCCAAGGTCGCCGTCACGATCTCCGCGATCCTCAACTTCGCCGGAGCCTTCCTCTCCGTGAAGGTCGCCAGCACCATCTCCGGCGGCATCGTCAGCGAGAAGGCCGGCATCCACCCGGCGGTGATCTTCGCCGCACTGGCCGGTGCCATCCTGTGGAACCTGGTCACCTGGCTGCGCGGCCTGCCGTCCAGCTCCTCGCACGCGCTGTACGGCGGCCTGATCGGCGCCACCATCGTCGGTGTCGGGCTGCACGCGGTGAACTTCAGCACCGTCGTCACCAAGATCGTGATCCCCGCGGTCGCCTCGCCGATCGTCGCCGGACTGGCCGCCTGGGGCGCCACCAAGATGGCGTACCTGATCACCCGCCGCGGCAACGAGAAGACCACCACCAAGGGCTTCAAGGTCGGCCAGATGTTCTCCGCCTCCTTGGTCTCGCTCGCGCACGGCACGAACGACGCGCAGAAGACCATGGGCATCATCACGCTGACCCTGGTCTCGGTCGGTGCGCTGCCCAAGCACGCGCTGCCGCCCACCTGGGTGATCGCGAGCGCCGGCCTGGCGATCGCGCTCGGCACCTACATGGGTGGCTGGCGGATCATCCGCAGCATGGGCAAGGGCCTGACCGACGTCCAGGCGCCGCAGGGCTTCGCGGCCGAGGCCTCGACCACCGCGGTGATCCTGACCTCCACGCACATGGGCTACGGCCTGTCCACCACCCAGGTCGTCTCCGGCGGCATCATGGGCGCGGGCCTCGGCGGCCCGAAGGCCCAGGTGCACTGGAGCATGGCCCGCCGCATGGTCTACACCTGGGGCCTGACGATGCCCGCCGCCGCGACGGTGGCCGGCCTGGCCGCCTTCGTCGCGACCCGCGGCACCTGGGGCGTCGTCCTGGTCGGCATCGCGCTGGCCGGCGGTTCGGCGGCGATGTGGCTGCTCTCCCGCCGCGAGCCGGTGACCGCCGACAACGTCAACGACGTCGAGACCGTCACCGAGGTCACCCCGGTGACGGCCGCCCCGGCCACCCCGGTCGAGTCGGCCACCCCGGCTGCCCCGGCAACCGTGGCCACCCCGGCCGAGCCGACCGCTGCGGCCGGCAACCCCACCACTACCGTCGCCGCCTGAGGAGCCCGGTCATGCACATCAACTGGAGCGCCCTGGCCGACACCGCCGGCGTCAGTTTCGTCGTCACGGTCGTCGTGGTGAGCGCCTTCGCACTCGGCATCCTGGCCGTCTCCCGCCGCGAGGCGGCCGTCGAGGCCGCCCGCGCGGGCCAGGCCGGGGGCGGCCGCGGCACGCTCGCGCTGGCCGGCGCCGGCGTCTGCTTCGCCGCCTGCGTGGCGGCGGTCGGCTACGGCCTGAGCCTGATCGCGGGCTGACCCGGGCTCACGCCGCGAACTGACCCGGGCCCGCACCGCAGCCCGATCACGAGCCGCCGGCCCACCACACCCACCACACCCGCAGCACCCGCAGCACCCGCAGCACCCGCAGCGATCAACGCCGGACAGGCCCTAGGCGGCCACGCTCGGCTCCACCGCCGGATCGGCGGCGGCCGGGACGGTCTGCGCGGTGGTGCGCAGCGGGACCTCGCGGATGAAGAGGACGACCAGGAACGCCAGCAGCGCGAACGGCGAGGCCACCAGGAAGACCGTCGCGACGCCGTGCCCGAACGCGTCGGTGACCAGCGGGACCAGCGGTGCGGGCAGCGTGTGCAGGTCCGGCAGGTCGCCGCCGCCCAGTGCCTTGGCGCCGGCCGCCGGGATGTGCGCGGCGCTGAGGTTCTGCGTCAGGTAGTGGGTGACCTTGGTGCCGAGCAGCGCGCCGAGCGCGGAGACGCCCATCGCGCCGCCCATGGTGCGGAAGAACGTGACGGCCGAGCTCGCGGTGCCCAGCTCCTTGGCCGGCACGGTGTTCTGCACCGCGAGCACCAGGTTCTGCGAGGTCAGGCCGAGCCCGACGCCGGTGCAGGCCATGTAGACCGCGAGCAGGCCGTAGCCGGTGTTCACCCGGGCGGTGCCGAGCAGCACGAAGCCGAGCGCGAGCAGGAACGTGCCGGCGACCAGGTAGCGCTTCCACTTGCCGTACTTGGTGATCAGCCGGCCGGCCACGGCGGAGGAGACCGCCAGCCCGAGGATCATCGGCAGCGTCATGATGCCGGCCATGGTCGGCGTCTTCTCCTTGGCCAGCTGGAAGTACTGGCTGAGGAAGGTGGTCGCGCCGTACATCCCGATCCCGACGAACGCGCTGGCGATCGCCGCCAGGCTGACCGTGCGGTGTCGGAAGAGCGTCATCGGGATCATCGGCTCGGCGGCCCGGCGCTCGGTCAGCACGAACAGCACGGCCAGCAGCAGTCCGCCGCCGACCATCAGCACGGTCTGCCAGGAGCCCCAGGCGTAGTTCTTGCCGGCCAGCGTGACCCAGACCATCAGCAGGCTGACGGCACCGGCGACCAGCACCGCGCCGAGGTAGTCGATCTTCGCCTTCCGCTTGACCACCGGCAGGTGCAGCGTGCGCTGCAGCACGATGATGGCGATCACCGAGAACGGGATGCCGACGTAGAAGCACCAGCGCCAGCCGAGCCAGTGGGTGTCCACGATGACGCCGCCGATCAGCGGCCCGCCGATGGTGGCCAGGGCGAAGACGGCGCCGAAGTAGCCGCTGTAGCGGCCGCGCTCGCGCGGCGGCACCATCGCGGCCAGGCAGATCTGGCCGAGCGCGACCACACCGCCGGCGCCGATGCCCTGGAGCACCCGGCAACCGATCAGTTCGGAGGTGTTCTGCGAGAGCCCGGCCAGTGTGGACGAGACGATGTAGATCACCAGCGCGAGCTGCACCAGCAGCTTCTTGCTCACCAGGTCGGAGAGCTTGCCCCAGATCGGGGTGGAGGCGGTGAGCGAGAGCAGCGCCGCGGTGATCACCCAGGTGTAGGCGGACTCGCCACCGTGCAGGTCGCCCAGGATGGTCGGCAGGGCGTTGGAGACGATCGTCGAGGAGAGCACTGCCACGAAGAGCCCGAGCAGCAGCCCGGAGAGCGCCTCGAGGATCTCCCGGTGCGTCATCGGGCGGTCGGCGGCGGCACCGTGGTGGGTGCGGGCTGGTGAGCTGGGGGTCATGGCGGTCCTTCGAAGCGATTTTTAGTTGCCTCAGGCAACTATAATCAGGGATGGTTGACCCAGGCAACCTTTTTCACGCTTCGCGCAGCCCCTCGGCCCGGCCCGCCCTCGCCGCGGCCGCCGTCGCGCGGGCTACTCCACCCGGCCGGCCTGCTGCTTCTCCACCACCGCGACCGTGTCGTTGAACCGGGCCAGCAGCTCGGCGAAGCGCGCGAGGTCCGCCGAGTCCCAGGTGCCGAGCATCGCGCGGAACGAGGCCAGTCGGGCGTCGTACGCCCGCCGGTAGCGGCTCGCACCGTCCTCGGTGAGCGAGACCAGCGAGACCCGGCCGTCCAGCGGGTCCGGCTCGCGGGCGACCAGGCCGAGCTCCTCCAGCGTCTTGATCTGCCGGCTGATGGTGGCCTTGCCGACGCCGAAGTGCGCCCCGACGTCCGTCACCCGGACCTGGCCGGTGTCGTAGAGGTGGGCCAGCAGGCTGTACGCCATCCCCTCCAGCTTCGGGTGCACCAGGCGGGACATCGCCGCCGAGCGGGCCCGGCCGCGCCGGAACATCACGGCCACCTCGCGCTCCACCGCCCGGAAGACCTGCTCCTGCGCGGAACCCGACCCCTCGCCCTCGTCCATCAGGCCCTTGCCCATCAGGTCCTCGCCCACATCGACCACCGCTCGCCGGTCCGGCGCCGGCCCTCGGCGCGCGATCAGTATCCACCAGCACGTGCAGCCCGCCCCGCGCATCCGGCGGGCCGGTGCCGCCTCCTGCTCGGGCAATTTATTTCATGATATTAAGTATCCGATTGGTCCGTTTCAGACGATCGTCGGAGGAGACCGCCGATGTCCGCGTACGACCGAGATCAGCACACCCCCGGGCCGGGCTTCGCCGCCGAGCTCAAGGACGCCGTCACCGGCCGCGCGGCGGTCCTGGTGATCGGCGTCCTGCTGCTCCAGCTGGGCTTCATCGCCAGTTACGTGGGCGCGTTGCACGACCCGACCCCGCACCGGCTGTCGATCGGCGTAGTCGCCCCGCCGCAGGTGAGCGAGAAGCTGGTGGCCGGGCTCGACCAGGTGCCCAAGGAGGCGGTGGCCGCCCGGCCGGTGGCCGACCAGGCCGCCGCGATCGAGCAGCTCAAGGACCAGAAGCTGTACGCGGCGGTGGTCTTCAACCCGTCCGGCACCCAGGACACGCTGCTGGTCGCCAACGCCCGCGGCCCGTCCGCCGCGCGCGCCGCGCAGACCATCGTCACCGCGGTCGCTCAGTCGCAGGGCCGCACCGTACAGGTGCAGGACGTGGTCCCGCTGGCCGCCGGCGACGCCAACGGCCTCTCGTCCTTCTACCTGGTGGTCGGCTGGTGCGTCGGCGGCTACCTGGTCGCCTCGATCCTGGGCATCAGCGCCGGTTCGCGCCCGGCCAACCGCAACCGCGCGGTGATCCGCACCGGAGTGCTGGCGCTCTACTCGATCGCGGCGGGCATCGGCGGCGCGCTGATCACCGGCCCGATCCTGAACGCGCTGCCCGGCGGCCTGCTGCCGCTCTGGGGCCTGGGCAGCCTGGTGGTCTTCGCGGTCGGCACCATCACCATGGCGCTGGAGTGCCTGTTCGACGTGGTCGGGATCGGGCTCGCGGTGCTGATCTTCGTGGTGCTCGGCAACCCGAGCGCGGGCGGGGTCTACCCGCCGCCGCTGATGCCGCCGTTCTGGCGCGCGATCGGCCCGTGGCTGCCGAACGGGGCCGGCACCGAGGTGGCCCGCTCGATCAACTACTTCAACGGCACGAACGTGCTCGTCCCGCTGCTGGTGCTGGTCGGCTGGGCACTCGCCGGGCTCGCGGTGACGATGGCCGCGGTCAGCCTGCGACCGCGTGGCGGCCGGACGGCGGTCGCCCCGGTCGAGCCCGAGCCGGTCGACGCCTGACCCGAAGAACTCCTGGGGCCTGACGCACCGACGGCCGCCGTCCCCGCTCAGCGGGGTCGGCGGCCGTCGTCGTGTCGGGGAACTCCGTTCAGCGCACCCGGGCCGGCGGCTCGACGGCCGCCTGCGACTCCTCGTCCGCGCGCTGGGTGGTGAAGACGAACTTCTTCATGGCCCAGTAGCGGAACGCCATCGCGATCAGCGTGCCCAGGATGATGCCGCTCACGAAGTCGGCGGTCTCCTGGGTGAAGTGGGTGACGTGCGGCTCGCGCAGGTTGAAGACGTAGCGGCTGGCCAGCAGCGGCAGGTCGTTGACCCCCACCGCGATGGCGCTCACCACGATGAACGGGATCGCCTCCTTGTGGCTGCCCTCCGAGCGGAACGACCACTGCCGGTTCAGCACGTAGGAGGCCACGGTGGCCAGCGCGGTCGCGACGGTCAGCGCGACGACCGGCTTGTTCCCGCAGACGCTGAACTTCAGCGCGTAGTTGATCACCATGGTCAGCACGAAGCACGTGCCACCCACCAGCAGGAACTTCACCAGGCTGCGGTGCTGCACCAGGAAGGGACGCAGCGGCCCAGGCACCTTGGCCAGGGCTTTCTGTGTAGGCGACGGCATTGGCGCAGTCTCGCACGAGTCCCCGAGGGCCCGTCACCCGACTCCCCGGATACGCCGTCAGCCACGCTCCGCGCGCCGCCCGGGCACCCGGGCACGCGGGGGCACGGCACGGCACGCGCCCCCGCGCACGGGTCAGCCGGTGGCCGTGACCCGCACCACACCGGTGGTGGTGCCCTGGTAGAAGACGCCGCCGGGTGCGACGGTGGCGGCCATCTGGAGCGGGTCGAAGAGGAAGCCCGCCCCCAGGAACCGGGTGCGCAGCACGGCTCCGGTGCGCGGGTCGATCTCGGCGTAGTAGTAGGGGTCAAGGATCGAGGTCCCCGCGGTGCCCGGGATCAGCGGCTCGCGCAGCACGGTGCGGATCAGGTCGTCGCCGAGCGAGAGCCTCGGCACGGCCGCCGAGCGGGTGGTGGTGTCCCAGGTCAGGTCGCAGCCGGAGCCGTCCGGGCGCACGTCCACCCGGGACAGACCGCCGGCGAAGTCGGCCGACGCGGGCACGCTCGGCCCGGCGCCGGCCGGCAGCTTCGGGTACGGGTAGCCGTAGGTGCTCGCCACGTAGACCGCGTCACCGGCGCCGATCGGCGCGTTCTCGGTGCCGCTCTCGCTGCCGGCGGCCAGCAGCACCGGGACCTCGCAGACCTGGGCGCCGGTGTCGGCGCGGTAGACCAGCAGGTGCTCGTGCGGCACGGCGTTGTCGGTGATCGTGACGTAGTCCGCGCCGGTGGCCGGGCCGAAGAAGGTCGGCGTCGAGCCGGTGCCCCAGCTCAGCTGACCCGGCTTGCGGCCCGGTCCGCGGTCGTACGCCTGGCGCCAGACGAGCTGCGGGGTACCGTCGGGACCGGCCCGGAACAGGTAGAGCGCGGCGGTGCTGGCCACCGCGGTGCCGCCGGGCACGGTGGAGATGCTGTTGGCGACCTGCTCGCCGGCCGGCAGCGCGATGGTGCGCACGGTGCCGGTGCGGTCGTCGGCGGTGCCGACCGTGCCGTTCGCGGTGGCGAACCAGACCCGGCCCTGCCAGTCCGGGGCCAGGCCGACCTCCGGGTCGGAGATCCCCAGCGGCAGGTCGCTGTCCACCGTGAGCTTGCCGCCGTGGTGCCCGATCCGCAGCAGGTGCTGGTTGCCGTCCACGACGACCAGCCGGTCCTGGTCGTCCAGGTACGCGTAGACACCGCCGAGCAGCGAGCCCTTGGCGATCGGGAGCTCGTCGATCGAGTCGCCGGTGGCGGGGTCGAGCAGGTGCACGGTCGGGGTGAGCCCGAAGATCGCGGTGCAGAGCGCGACCGGGTAGCCGTCGTAGCCGACCAGCACGGTCGGGCAGGCCGAGGCCAGCGCCGCCCGGTGCGAGCTCAGCTGCCCGGCCCCCGGGCCGGGCAGCTCGGTCGCGTCGGAGGAGCCGGTGTCGCCGTGCATGGTCGCCGTGCCGTCCGGCCCGGCGTACGGGTTGTGCGGCGGCAGCGGCACGGGGGCGGGTGCCGCCGCCGGGGCCGCCGCAGCTACGGCGTGCGCGGGTTCGGGTGCGGGCAGTGCCGCCGCCGCGAGCGCGAGCAGCGCGGCGGCGAGGACACGAGATGGCAGCGCGAGGCGCATGGAGGATCCCGTCGGGTGAGGGTTCACAGGTGAGGGTGCGGAAGGAGACCGGCACGCAGCGGTGCACCCCGCCCCACCGGACGAGAAGAAGAGACCCGGCACAGCCGGGCGGGCCACCGCGCTCAGTGGGCGCGGAGACAGATCGCCGAGCACGCGAGCGCCAGGTCGACGTGAAGTCGACGGCTCAGCCACGTGTGCGAGGTCATGCCGTCCATGCTGGCGCCCTGACACCGTGTCTCACAAGAGCGTCTCACTCTCCGGGCAGACCGGCTCCGGGCGCACCGACCTCCGGGCACGCCGCGGGGGGGGGGGGGGGGGGGTTTTTTTCTTGGATTGGTTCCCCCAGTCCCCCCACCCCCGAAAAGTTG